>JBDLJP010000212.1:0-4175 GCA_039714295.1 Candidatus Fermentibacterota bacterium | reverse complement strand
GGATACCATATTCGCCACACCGGCATCATGATTGCCGGTGATAACGATGTCGCATTCAGCCTTTATCCTCTCTATGCATCTCGATGGATCGGCCCCGTAGCCGACTATGTCACCAAGGCAGAATGTTCTGTCCGCCTCATGCCCCGGGGGGTCGGTCAGAACCGCTTCAAGAGCCTGAAGATTGCTATGAATATCGGAAATGAATCGGATCAGCATCTGCTATTTCCCTTTGGAAGAAACACCCGGGTCTCCGGTCTTAACGACAGCATCCAGAACTCCATTCACAAAACCTGCGGTTTCGTCCGCATCAAATATCTTTGCCAGATTGATCGATTCGTCAATAACAACAGGAGGTGGAGTAGGCGGATCGGAAAAGTACATTTCCCCTATTGCCTGTTCAAGTATCAGCCGTGTTACAAGGCTGAGTCTGTCCAGCGTCCAGTTCTTCAGCGCATCTTCGATCTTTTCGTCTATTTCCTGTTTATTGTAATGCACTGCCCTGGCAAGATCGGATATCCAGGTCCAATCCTCCGGATCCATAGGAACGCCCAGTCCCAGATCCGGATCTGCCAGAAGCAGTCTGATATCCTCCAGGTTCACCGAAATAGATTCGTTGTTAACTGCAGTGGCATATCTTGCCTGAAGAAGGGCTTTGCGTCCTCTGCTTCTTACTCCCATTACGCCTCGGCCGGTTCCTCCGCAGAGCTGTCTGCAACGGGTTCTTCCATATCCTCTACATACTCGTAAAGTGCTGTCATTTCAATAGCTGTCATTGCCGCATCGAAACCCTTATTACCTGATTTTGTCCCTGCTCTGTCAACAGCCTGATCAACCGTATCCGCGGTAATAATACCGTAAACGACCGGCACATCCGTCAGCATGGCAGCCTGAGATACACCCTTTGCGCTTTCAGCGGATACGTACTCGAAATGCGGAGTCTCTCCACGTATTACGGCACCGAGACATATAACGCAGTCGAATAATCCTGTATCTGCTATTCTCAGTGCAACGGGGGCAATCTCCCATGCTCCCGGAACCCAGAATACATTGATATCATCGGTATTGACACCATGCCTTTCCAGACAGTCAAGCGCTCCGTCAAGAAGCTTCTTTGTAATGAAATTATTGAACCTTGATACAACAACAGCAGGTTTGATCCCTGTGCCGTCAAGCTGACCCTCATGAATCCAGGTCATCATCTACTCCCTCCAGCATATGTCCAAGCTTTGATTTTTTCGTTCTGAGATAATCTAGATTCTCCTCTGTAGGCGTAATCTCTATTCTGACTCTCTCCGTGATCTCAAGGCCGTATCCCTTCAGCCCGACGATCTTTTTAGGATTGTTAGTCATTAATTTAATTGTTGTGAGGCCCAGTTCCGCAAGGATCTGTGCCCCTGTGCCATAATCTCTGAGGTCAGCCGGAAAACCGAGTTCTTCGTTGGCTTCAACTGTGTCCAGCCCATGATCCTGCAGGTGATAGGCTTTTATCTTATTAGCCAGACCTATTCCACGCCCTTCCTGCGCCATGTACAGAATTACTCCCATTCCTTCAGCATCAACCCTGTTCATCGCGGCGTGAAGCTGGCTTCCACAGTCACATCTGCGGGAGGCGAAGACATCTCCAGTCAGACACTGGGAATGTACCCTCACAAGCACATTATCCCTGCCCCTGACAGTACCCTTTACCAGAGCCACATGTACTTCTCCATCGCTGATGCTTTCGAATACATGAAGAGCAAACTGACCGTAATCTGTGGGCAGTGTTGATGTGGCGATCTCTCTGACCAGCTTTTCGGTTTTCCTGCGGTATCGAACCAGTTCCTCTACCGATGTGAGAACAAGATCATGTTTCCCGGCGAATTTGATAAGCTGAGGAAGTCTTGCCATGGAACCGTCCGGGCTCATGACCTCGCAGATAACACCCGCCGGTTTAAGTCCGGCGAGCCTGGCCAGGTCAACAGCCGCTTCCGTATGACCGGTTCTGGACAGGACTCCTCCGGGTCTCGCGGCAAGCGGGAAGATATGACCGGGTCTGGCAAGGTCGGATGCCTGAGAGGAGGAATCTATAGCGACTGCAATTGTTTTTGCCCTGTCATGGGCGGATATACCGGTGGCTACTCCTTCGATAGCATCGATACTTACCATGAAAGCCGTTTCATGGAGGGAAGTATTCCTGGGAACCATCTCATGAATATCCAGCCTGTTAAGTGCTTCCTCCTCCATTGAAAGACAAATCAGACCTCTTCCTTCCCGAGCCATGAAATTCACAGCTTCGGCATCGCACATTTCGGCTGCAATTATAAGGTCTCCCTCGTTCTCCCTGTTCTCATCGTCCACCACAACGACCATCTGTCCGCTTCGGATAGCTTTAATCGCTTCCTCAGCTCCGGCTATTCTGTTACTGTTCAAGGTAATTCCTCAACCGCCTGTTTCCATTGATTGCGTCAGTCTGCTTCAAAACGTACTTACCAATAATATCGTATTCAAGGTTTACATGTGAACCCGGCTTCCAGTTTCCCGCTGTGGTTCGCTCCAGTGTTTCCGGAATCAGTACAACTGAGAACCTGTCCGGTGCCAGCGAGGCAACGGTCAGGCTTATCCCGCTGACAGCTATAGATCCTTTTTCGACCAGCAGGGGTAAGTTCTTCCCGGAACAGGATATCCATACTGTCATTCCCTCTCCGCTTCTTTGTACTTTCAGAATCACTGCGGTTTCGTCCACATGACCGGTAACCAGATGGCCATGCAGCCCGTCCGATAACTTAAGAGGCCGTTCCAGATTAACTTCAGTGCCCGGATAATATCCGGAGATAATAGTTCTTGAAACGGTTTCCGAAGAACACTGAAAGGATAGGCTCCGTTTTCCGATACTGCTTACAGTCAGGCAGGAGCCATCCACAGCGACGCTGTCTCCGGGGGAAGCTGCTGCAGAAAGCTCTGTCCCTATGGTAAGGCTTCTGCCTGTTCGAGACTTCACTTTTCCTACATCCTCAATCAGTCCGGTAAACAACGCGACCCTCCGTAAGGAAATCGGATCCTGAGCAACGGGATGAAGCATTTTTCAGCCTTATCGCGTTATTAATAGTGTCAATTTCAAGCAGTTCAAATGCGGGTCTTCCCTCACTCCCAAGTATCATCGGTGCAGTGAAGATACTGACCGAATCAACCAGCTCATCCTTCAGCAGCCGTGTGGAAAGATCGCTTCCGGCTTCGCAGAGAATTTCCCCGATACCTTCCCGGGCTGTCCTTTCAAAAAGAGAAGCGAGGTGAACGCCCGGACTTGCAGAATCAGAGGGGAATTCCCACACTTCAACTCCCTGTATACCTGTGTAGTCCGGCATACGATTCGCCACTCCCTCCGGGACAGCGATGATAACTCTTCCCGGGCTCCTGAATATCTTCATTGATTCACCAAAATTACCCGTGGTTGAAACAACAATACGCACTGGCTGCTTTGCGAACAGTTTATCAGGGAGACGAACCGTCAATTCCGGATCATCCGCTCGCACAGTACCCGCTCCGGTCAGTACAGCCCCGGAGGAAGCCCTCATTCTATGCACAAGAATACGGGATTCCTCACATGATATCCATCTGCTGCTTCCGTCGGCAGCGGCTGTTCTGCCGTCAAGGCTCAGAGCCATCTTGAGGATGACCCAGCTTCTTGCTGTTTCAAGGTAGTGGAGATACACCCTGTTGAGATCACGCGCTTCTTTCGAAAATAGACCTGTTTCTATTTCAAGTCCCGCCGATTCGAGCTGCTTTATTCCCTTCCCGCTAACTCTCGGATCAGGGTCGGTCATGGCAATAACTACCCTTGATATCCCAGCACTGATAATTGCATCTGTACATGGTCCTGTACGACCTCTATGACAGCATGGCTCCAGAGTTACAACCATGGTTCCACCCGATGCCGCATCACCCGCAGCCTTAATTGCTGCCACTTCAGCATGGGGTGCTCCGCAT
Organism: Candidatus Fermentibacterota bacterium; assembly: GCA_039714295.1. GTDB lineage: Bacteria > Fermentibacterota > Fermentibacteria > Fermentibacterales > JCC-6 > Aegiribacteria. Next base: position 212 of record JBDLJP010000212.1, on the reverse strand, counting down.
TTTCTATGAAAGCCCTCTCCCGCACGATTACCATCGCGATCTAGAATAACAGCACCGACCATTGGATTGGGAAAAGCAGTGCCGCTGCCGTGAATCGCCAGTTGCAGAGCCTCTTTCATTGCACTGGTCTCTGTCCGGGAGATCATCAGTCCTTTTCCAGCTCGACAACGCTTAACCTGCCGATTGCCGAGTTGACAACATATTGTGATTCG
>JBDLJP010000211.1:0-4186 GCA_039714295.1 Candidatus Fermentibacterota bacterium | reverse complement strand
TCGGTATCATCGCAGTGGGAAAACCGCGAAGGAGCATACCCTCTTTATTATTACGTCGTCCGCACCACGGGAGAGGATGTATACGAGCTCCACCTTGACACATCCGACCTCACCTGGACACTTGATTTTCATTATTCCCAGAACAGTTAGGCAGCCTGCTTATGCGCTCCATATTCCATATCGATATGGACACATTTTTCGTTTCGGTGGAACGGCTCTCGTTTCCATGGCTTGAGGGGAAACCCGTAATCGTAGGGGGGAGAACCCTTCGCTCGGTCGTATCCTCCTGCAGTTACGAGGCCCGCGCACTCGGAGTAAGATCCGGCATGCCGATAGTCAAAGCCATGCGCCTCGCGCCGGACGCAGCCATAATCTCTGGAAGTCACGGGAGCTACGCATCCTATACCAGAAGAATTCTGGAGATACTTCTATCGTTCTCCCCCATACTCGATCCTGCCAGTATTGATGAAGCGTTCATGGATGTTACCTCGGTCATAGGCGACGGATCACCCCTGAAAATGGCTCAGCGTATACAGAAAGAAATTCTTGACCGTACGGGGTTATGGGGCAGTATAGGTATTGCGCATAACAGGTTCCTGGCCAAAATGGCTTCCCGCGAGGCAAAACCAAGGGGGATCGCGGAACTGCATCCGGATGACATCGTAAATTTCCCGGTGGGCAGGATCTGGGGCGTAGGCCCCGCCACACAGAGGCGTTTTCTCAGTCTCGGGATAGAAAAAATAGCGGATCTGCGAAAATTCACCCGTCAGCAGCTTCGGGCATTCCTCGGAAAGCATGGTGAAAGTCTGTATTTTCTCTGCAGAGGAATCGATGATACTCCGGTAATCCCGATTGACCTCTCAAGCCAGCCGCTTTCAATAAGCAACGAACATACGTTCAGTACGGATGTCATAAAACCGGATGAATATCTTCCGGTGCTTGCGATGATGAGCCAGAAAGTAGCCCGCAGGGCTCGTGACAAGGGACTTACGGGAACTACTGTCACATTGAAATACAGGCTCAGCAATATGCAGCGCCGCTCAAAAGCCCGGTTGCTCCCGGAATACACTGACAGCGCCAGAACAATTTACACCGCTGCCCGTTCTCTGGCCCGTCTTGCTGTCAATTCCAGAATAAGGCTGATAGGAGTATGTCTCAGTTCCCTTACCGATGAATCAGGGCGCCAGCTTGAATTATTCGGAGGCAGGAATGAAAAAGTCAGTACGGCGGTTGACAGTATACGGCACCGTTACGGCGAGAAGTCTGTCACCGGAGGCAGAACAATCGCAAGGATAGATGTTTCATGAGATATCTGCAGTATGTTAGTGAATCATGAACACTGAGACACATGCCGGAAAAATGCAACTATTGATCGGGACCTCCGGATACAGTTTCCCCGACTGGGTCGGTCCCTTCTATCCACGGGGCACCCCTAAGGGTGAAATGCTGGACTTCTATTCAAAGCACTTCGCAGCCGTCGAGGTGAACAGCACATACTACAGGATAATGCATCCAAAGGTATCATGGAACATGGTAAACAAAACTCCGGACGATTTCCAGTTTACCGTAAAGCTGCATTCCAGCATGACACACTCAAGGGATGCTTCTCCTGTGCAATGGGACCAGTACGCAAGAATGCTGGAACCATTCATTCAGAAGGAGAAGCTCGCTGGGCTGCTCGCGCAGTTCCCCTATTCGTTCAAGCCTTCAGAATCAAGTGTACGATATGTGGAAGAGCTCAACAGAAAAACATGTGAAGTCCCGCTCGCCGTGGAATTCAGATACGATGAATGGTATCGAAAGGACATTCTTGAACGAATAAGCGGTGATGGAATGGCGCTCGTTTCCGTTGATCTGCCAAGGCTTCCCCACCTGCCGCCTCCGGTAATCATAGGCGGAAACCCCTTCGGTTACGTAAGGTTTCATGGCAGGAACACCTCGGAGTGGTGGAACGGCGGCCCGCTTCGGTATGATTACAGTTACAGTGACGAGGAACTTCGGGCCTGGCTGCCCGATATAAACAGATTGGGTGCGGAATCAGGAAAACTGTTCGTGATGTTCAATAACTGTCATTTCGGTCAGGCTGTCAAAGACGCTATCAGGATGAAGGAATTATTTACAGGAGAGTAATTATGAAAAAAACAGTGTTTTTCCTGTCAGTTCTTGCTGCTGCAGTTATGGTTCTGTCAGAGACCGGCTGCGGGATCACAAGCCCGGTCATATCAGCCGATTTCCCCTTCTATTTTCTTCAGGACATAACCGTCCCCACTACTCCTTTCAACTGCTGCTATCTTAAGGATGGCGGAGACGGGATCGCAGCAGCAGACAGCCTCTATTTTGTGGATTACGAAAACGGCTACTGTCTTGCGCGGGTTTATCTCGAGGGGTATACGGTTGAAGATGTTGGTGCAACCGCCGAGGGAGGGTATGCCCTTGCGCTCTGCGGTAATCTCCTCTTCTACGTAAGCAACAACACATACATAGTCCACAGCCCGGTTGTCCTCAGCTCCTACGGCAGATTCATTCTGACTGAACCCGCCGGCGGAAGCTGGCACCTGTACTCGGTTGGAGCGAACGGGACGATAACCACGGTCAATTCTCAATCATGGGATGTGACAGCGGTAGATTCCGTATCGGGGCTTCTTGATCCCGTGGCGGCTGCCATTACCGCGGACGGAACAGCGATTTTTATAGCTGACGGTTACGATGACACTATCAAGAAGGTTTCCACGGGCGATTTCAGTACCGTAGCGACCGAAATCCAGGTTCCTGGCGGAGTCAACGATCTGTATGCAGGATCAGGCAGCCTGATCTATGCTGCTCCGGATTCACTCAGCGAGATATGGGGAATAGATACGGGTACCGGTCAGCATTATTCCACATATCCTATATACAGCCCTGCCATCGCAGTTGCGGTCACCCCGGACGGCCATTATCTCTTCGTGGCTTACGAGAACAGCGGTGTTTCGGTGATTAATACGCAGAATAACGATGTGGAAGCTACAACCTCCAGTTACGGAACGGTATACGATATCGCCATAAACGCGAATGGCAACCGGTCCCTGCTCTGCTCGAACCTTGCTCAGATCATTAGTCTTGAGAAGTAGCAGCAGGCTGCTCTTCTGATGAGACTCAGTGCGGATCATGCCAGACGGCTGGTTCTGCAATCACAGATGCTCTGGGAAAACCCTGAAAACTCATCAGGGAAACAGAGAACAACCCGGATTATTGACCACCTCGGTTACATACAGATAGATACGATTTCTGTTGTACAGAGAGCCCACCATCATACCCTCTGGACCAGGTACAGCGGATACCATCCCGATATGCTCCATAAGCTTCAGGCAGTGGACAGAGAGATATTCGAATACTGGGGTCATGCGGCGTCCTATCTTCCTATGCGTGACTACAGATATTACACATACAGGATGAAGAACTTCAGCGACCCCATGGACAAATGGGCAAAAGACAGATTGAAAAAATGCGGTCACCTGATGGACGAAGTCCTTTCCAGAATAAGGAAAGAAGGCGCGCTGGGTTCAAAGGATTTTAAATCCAATCAAGATGTGAAGCGTCAGCAGTGGTGGGACTGGAAACCTGCGAAAACAGCCCTTGAACTGCTCTTCTGGAGAGGAGAGCTGATGGTCACGCGAAGGGATAATTTCCACAGGATCTACGATCTTACCGAAAGGGTGCTTCCGGAAGGCACCGATACCTCAATGCCTGAAACAGATGAACTTGGACGGTTTCTTGTCCGCAGGGCTCTAAAGGCACAGGGCATTGCAACCTTAAGCGATATCGTCAAACACATTCATGCGGGCGGGAGAGATGTAGTCAAAACTGCTGTCGTTAGTTTACTTGAACAACAGGTGATCATCCCTGTGAGTATAGAGGGAGATGGTGCGTACTATACGCTTTCGGATCAACTGGAATACTTGCCTGCGGATAGCAAGGGTTCAAGGGATGTGCATATTCTTTCACCCTTTGATAATCTCATTATTCTTCGCGATCGATTAAGCAGACTTTTCAAGTTCGATTACACCCTTGAATGCTACACACCAAAAAACAAAAGACAGTACGGTTACTTCGTTCTGCCGGTTCTCTGGGGAACTGAATTCGTCGCCAGGCTGGATCCAAAAGCAGACAGGAAAAGGGCTGTTCTTATATTGCGGAACCTGCAGTTCAT
>JBDLJP010000210.1:0-4196 GCA_039714295.1 Candidatus Fermentibacterota bacterium | reverse complement strand
AAGCAGCTCCTGAACCCGATGCTGAACCTGAACCCCCAAAGGATGAAACTGGCAACTCTGACCTGGATGAACTAGTTGAGATCGCCCCGAATACCTACTGGATAGGAAGAAGAGATGGTACTCTACTCGAGCGGAATATCTACCTCAGGGTATTCTCTGACGGAGATAAAACTATCAACATGCTGATAGATCCGGGTCCACCCCGGGATCTCTCTCATCTGATCAGTATCCTATCCCCTAAGATCGGGGGGATCGATAATCTTCACCTTATTTTCCTTAACCATCAGGATCCAGATGTAGCATTCAATGCGGGACACCTTCAGAAGCTCAACCCGAACTGCGTTATCCTCTGTTCTGAAGACTCATGGAGACTGGTGCAGTTTTACGGTCTTAATCCGGAGAAATACAAGCCTGTCGAATTCTTCAATGATCTTAGCGTCGAAATGAGTACCGGTCAGAGAATCCATTTCATACCATCACCATACTGCCATTTCCGCGGAGCCGTGATGTTGTACGATGAGGAGACCGATATCCTGTTCTCGGGAGATCTCCTTGGAGGTATTTCATTCAAACCGGACCTTTATGCCACGGAAGATTCATGGGATGGTATATCAACCTTCCACCAGATATATATGTCGAGCCAGGCAGCGATACGCCATGCACTGAGCAATATCCGCAACATCGTCCCCCTCCCGAAAATAATAGCACCGCAGCATGGCGGCATTATAACCGGTGATCTCGTTGACGATTTTCTAACGCGCCTCACCAACCTCGAGGTCGGGATAGATCTTTTCCTGAAAGAACACACCAAGAAAAGCTACATTTCAGCCATGAACGATCTGATTACCAACTTCAGCAAGAAAGTGGATTCTGAGATCATTCACAAGACTATGAACGCATTCCTTTCAGACGGTTCATTCCCGAATGCGATCTCAGTCGGTGCCAATGGAGTATTTGATATCAAGATCAATCCATTCCATGCTTTTTCGATGTTATTGAGGGAACTTAGATCCAACACACCTCCGGAGATATGGGAAGTGGCAGAGATCAGTATCCTGAGGGTTTTGACCAAGCGTAAGATCACGATTCCCGATTATATGCTGCTCAATGCCAGCGATCAGATGCTCTTCTTCCTGGAGGATATGTTCACCCCTGGAAAACCTGAAGATTCTGCAGAATGATCACCATATTACTGTGATCCCCGCTCCCGCGGAAGTGTTCGAGTAGTCTTTTTCGATATTACTTGCGTAGGTTATGTATTCCCCTGATAGATTCGCAGTAAGGAATGAGCAGATTGGAAATCCGCCGCCCAGCAGTGTTCCGATTTTCCTTTCCTCATCTCCTGTTATGCAGTAGCCGCCGAGAGTCATGGAAAGAGAGTTTGATGGATACCATGTGCCTCTCAGATCACCGGCAACTGTCCAGGCGGGATAACTGCCCAGTCGCGTTCGTCTTGCTGAGATGCAGGCGGTTATTACGACTGGGAAATCCAGACTGATTGTTTCTCTCAGTACAGCACTCATAGAGCTGTAATCACCGCTTCCCGTTCCAGCTGAGTTATCATAAATACTGAAAGCCGCTGCGGAATTTACATCCAGACCTGTAATTTCTGTTCTGTAGTTCGCTGAGACGGATATCATCGATGTTCTGATACTGGTCATCATACTATCCTGCAGGTCGGTATAGGACGGCGAGTAACTTATGTGAATCCTGGGGAGGTTTCTGAAGGATAATCCGATCCGTGCGCCGTATGTATTCGCTGTACTGGTCAAGGATTTCGTATTCAGAAGATTGTCCGATTCCTGCCTGAACCACAGTCCGGCTGATATCTGCCTGTCTACAAAATATTTATCTATCCTGGTTTCAAATGATATTTCGTCGTCCCTGATGTAGGGTGCTCCCATACTTTCGAACCCGGGTTCAACACGTCTGAATGATGCCGATATCATATTCTCCGAAAATCTGACCGAGGAGGATAGGTCAACAGCCCAGCCGAACCCCGAACTGATGTTAGCTCCGGAGAAATCCAGAAGCCATTCCGGAATCTCCTCGGAATCGATTCCAGGGCTTCTGATATCCCTTGTGAACATCGATCCGGCTATTTCCCCCTCAATGCGCAGCGCTCCATCGAAAATGACTGAACCGTAATCAAGCGATGCTACATAGTTCTCCGATGGTGTAATACGGAAAGTGCTGTCTTCAGTTATCGAACCCGGCACATCCTTTCCGTAAAGAATGCTCAGATGCAGATGAGTGCTGTAAGGGGATCCCAGACCTGCCTGCAGGGCATAGATATTTCGCTCATACTCCCCCGGCTCAACACCCTCTGGCTCAACTCCCCGCCTGTTTCTGCCGCCGGCAGCCGCAAAATAAAATCCACCGGGATTAAGTGCCAGATGCGCACCTGATATGTATGCAGCATTCAGTGTAAAATCCGTGAAAAAAGGATTCGAAGCACCGATTCCAATAGATGATATCCATGAGAGAACCGATCCGCTGCGGGAAGATGCGGAGGGATGAGAGGAGATATAAATTCTGTTCATGTTCTGTCTCTGCATATTCTCTTCCGACGATACAAACACACTTGCAACAACCGGAATACCGTGGATACGCAGAACCGGATTGAACCTCCAGCGCCAGAACTGGTTCGGCAGTTCAGACCATGTGTCATCCGAGGTGGAATACCGTGAAAAGAAAGAAGTGCTTCCGGATAATTCAAAATCCGCCGCAGCCGAAACAAGAACAGCGAGTATCAGTATCAGAACTGCGAGTTTCACAGCTCTGCTTCCACAGCATCAATGAAACCGTTATTGAAAGAGTTTCTGCAGTACTGCGGCCAGCCATCGGTCATCGGTCCTGCACCCGAACCCTCTACAGCGTATATCCTGTGATCATCACTGCCGAAATAAACCGTTCCATCTATGCCTATAACAGGACTGGAACGGACAGTGCCCAGCGTCTGGAATTTCCACAGACTGAATCCCGAGGGTGAAAAACAGTGAAGACATCCATTGTCAGCACCGAAGAACATAGAACCCGTAACATTCAGAGCTGGAGTTGATGTGATTACAGCTCCTGCCGGTATCACTCCGATTCTTCTCCCTGTCTCACTTTCCAGTGCGTAAATATTTCCGCTTCCGCTTCCAGCCCATACTGTACCGTCGGCTGATACAATGGGACCGGTATACACATGAGAAGGGAGGATACTATTCCACAGCAGTGCTCCGTCACGGCTGAAACTGAATATTTCCCTGCCTGCGGCTGCGTATATGTAATCACTGGCTATAACTGGTCCGCCCGTAAAATCGTCATCCGCTCTGTAAGACCATAACTCCGCAAGTTCATCTTCGTTATCCTCCACTGCAAAGCAGACATCATCACATGTGAAATAAATTCTTCCGGTGGAATCGACTGAAGAGGGGAGATATATGCAGTCACCTGCCTCGAGGCTATCAATGACATCTCCATTCACCTCGTCGATAGAGTAAAATATGCCTTCCAGTGAACCCGCATAGAGCTTTCCGGAAGGAATGATTACCGGACACGCATGGACCGGGCCAGTCATGCCGTTGTGCCATAGAAGAAATCCTGAAGGATCAAGAGAGCATATTCCAAAATCACCCGCAGCAAATATCCTTCCATCGGGGCCTGCTGCAACCGAATACACCCCTCCACCCGCTGCGAATCTCCACAATTCGCCTCCTCCCTGATCCAGAGAATAGACGAAACCGTCAAGACTGCCGCAGATGATGCTTCCATCCAGTCCGATAGCCGGACTGGAAACGACCCTGTCACCGGTTTCAAAGCTCCAGATTTCAGAGCCCTCTTCATAATCTGAACTTATACCGGTTGAGTAGAAAGACCATGTTTCACTGCAACCCACAGAATTACCTGAATAGAAACCTTCTACCTGCCAGGCGTATCTGTGTCCATCTTCAAATCCATCTGCGTATACCGGGTAGATGATCTCCTCCGTGAGGAGACCCTCTGCGGTAAACCAGGCTGGATTCGCGGAGATTGCACTTTCCGGGGACTGTCCGGTAAGTACCTCGACTATTCTGATTTCGTAATCGATTGATCCCTGAGGCAGAGAGGGGAACCAGGAGAACAGAGGCAGAGGCTCAGTGATGTCACTGTTATCAATCGGGTACTGGAGTTCGGGAGTTGTATGGTTCTTAACTTCCTGGATAAAACCG
>JBDLJP010000209.1:0-4208 GCA_039714295.1 Candidatus Fermentibacterota bacterium | reverse complement strand
CTATCCCGAAATCCTGCAGCTTCTCCATCAGCAGGTCGGACAGGTCATCCAGTGTCTCATCGGTCATCCTGACCCGTGATTTCTCATCCGGGAAATCCAGGCAGGAAAGGGGCGGGTGGATGTAGCCGTCCGTATCCTCCGTATCCGCTGTTCCATAGGTTCTCGACCCGACTGTCCTGGTTACGGGGCTGACCTTCTTTTTTGCAGTTTTCCGGTTCTCATACTGTACAGGTTCTGAAGGTTCAGCATTTCTATCCGGCCTGGCATCATCCTTTGATCCGAAAGCTATCCGGGGAACAGCGTCATCCGTTTCATCTCGTGACCAGATGTTCGCTTCTTCAACGACGGGTTTTTCTTTTCGGGCCGGCTTCGCATTTTTCCTTTTTCTTCCTATTCCATTTATCAGATTTGAAAATCTGTCCGCAATTAACTGAAAATCACTGCCGATATCCCAGCCTGTGAAAGCAATAAGTGAAGCTACAAACGCGGTAAACAGGATCAGGAATGTTATGACGACTCCTGTAATGGGAAGAAGAACATCTCCCAGAGCCCCCGCGATGCTGCCGCCCGGAATATTATGGAATCCGTCTATCCTTCTGCTTAATACAAAATCAAGCACAGCGGTAAAAAAGTAGCCGGTGACAGCTATCCCGGATAGAATTCTGAATCCGGTTCTTTTAAATCTGAAGTCAAGGAGCCATGCTCCGGTCTGAAAAAGAAACAGCGGCAGAAGAATGGAAATAAATCCAAATTTTCCATACAGGAAACGGCGTATATCACCCGCGATTCCGGGTGCAGGAACCGCAAGAACAGCTATCAGAGATGCTCCGAGAAAAAGAACTGTTACAAGAATAACATTACGCATCCTGTGCGGTTTTTTTCTTTTTGACCTTCTGGATGTACGGCGTTTAGTTCCTGAAGCCATTATATCTGCCTCACTGTGTTGCCTTTACCATCAGTTGGAAAGGCTGGATCATTTTCAAGATTACCGTCTATCCAGTACTGATATTTCAGTGTCTGTCCCGATACTGCGCGTATTTCTCCCACCCAGCTTCCATCCGGAAGGCGCTGCATCGGGTTGCTTGTATGGTCCCAGTTGTTGAATTTACCCACAACGGATACCGTCAGAGCATTCTTTGCACTGAGGCAGAGAAAGTCGACTGTTACCTTTTTCCCGAGATTCTCCTGCACGGCATCCTTAAGATCGTTGTAGGGTCTGAAGAGAGGCCTGATCCTTGGAGGTATCTCTATTATTCCATCCCCCTGCGGATCGCGAGCTCTTCTTCTTCTTCCCTCTTTAGTTTCAAAACAGCCGAAACCGCGCAGGTATATGATCTCTCCGCTGCAGAGCTGTTCAGTAATAGTATCGAGCAGGGCTGCAAGTACGGATTTTGCAACTTTCCTGCTCACGCCGGTCTTTTCAGCAACCACTCCAGCAAGCTCATCCTTTGTCATAATTCGCTCCGAATACCGGCAATACCGTTCTGAAAGAGATTAAGCACCACAAAACACGAAGCATAAAGACTGGAATATATCCATCTCTCCATCTTAACAGACGTTGAACTCAATACATCACCATTCGTAATCCGTCAACCTGCAAATTCGGGGTCAGGCTTCAAAACTTAACATTCTTAACAAAAAGGGTCAGGCTTCAAAACTTGCGGTACCGGTATATTTGATTATCATCATTCAATGAACAGTATGAATAAAGACCGATCGATCTTCATTTCGGGTCCTCCATGCTCCGGTAAATCAACCGCCGGTAAACTCCTTGCCCTTGAACTCTGCCTTCCTTTTCACGATCTGGATTCTCTAATAGAGGAAAGATCCTCAATGAGCATTCCCGATATCTTCAGGGAGCTGGGGGAGAATGAATTCAGAGCACTTGAGGCGGAAGCCCTGTACTCCATTCTTTCAGCCCCGGAGATGATAATCCTTGCTCTTGGAGGCGGCTGTCTGCTGGAAAAGAGTAATCTCATCGCGGTGAGGAAACAGGGGATCATTATCACGCTTACTGCATCAGATGAAATACTCCTTGAAAGGAGAAATTCTCAAAAGGATGACAGACCACTTGCGCCGAATGATACCGCATTCATTGAACTCCTGAAGTTAAGGGATAAACACTATAATTCACTGCCCAATCGGATAGATACATCTGACATCACGCCTGCCGAAACCGTTATTGAAATTATCAGCATCCTGGAGTCGGTGCTTGAAAGTTAGTGTTTCAGGGGGCGGTCGCGTCGAATTTCAGCGTTTCGATCTGCTTCAATGCAGTTAATACTGAAATTCAAGGGTGACCCCATTTGTTAACTCAGCGAGTAGAATTTCCCCGGATGCTGCGTAACAACTCCCGCCATCTCAAGGTTCAGTAGTTCGGATTGCAGTACTGCGGTACCAATCCCAGCCAATCTTAACAGCTGATTGAAATGGAGTGTTTCATTCGAGAGGTGTTCCAGGATCGTTCCAGCTGTATCACTTTCCGGTTCATAGATTTTTGCCCGGCTTTCCTCTTCCGATGCTAATCCGAGCGGTTCCAGAACATCGGATGCGGTAATAACAACTCCTGCACCGTCCCGAAGCAGCATATTTGTACCCATTGAAAGGGCTCTTGTAACTTCTCCCGGCACAGCGAATACATCCCTGCCCTGATCAAGTGCTGTATTCACGGTTATCATTGTACCGCTTCTCCTGCCTGCCTCCACTACTACCACACCCCTGGAAAACCCGCTAATCAGTCTGTTCCTCTCGGGAAATCTGTACCTGGCAGGTTCCGTGCCGGGAGGGTATTCGCTGAGAAGAACCCCTTTTTCAAGAATCCTCTCCGACAGGCGGTCATGCTCCGGGGGGTAGCATATATCAAGACCGTTTCCAAGGATAGCCATGGTTATCCCGCCTGCTTCTATAACGCCTCTGTGCGCTTCTCCATCGATACCCCTTGCAAGACCGCTGACCACAGCGACACCGCTTCTTACGAAATCCCGCGCGAGTGTTCTGGCAACTTTCTTCCCGTAAGCAGTACAGCGTCTTGAGCCTATTACAGCAATTGCCGGCATGTTAAGAAATTTTACAAGATCCCCCATATAGAAGAGTACAGCAGGGGGATCCGGAATATTGATAAGAATATCGGGATAACCATCAGTACCGTAGATAACAGCATTCATATTCTTCACTGAAGCGGATTCAACCCCGAGTTCGATCTCTCTGCTGTCCGGTATTCCCGAGGGAATCTCCCTTTTCAGTATTTCAATTGATTCTTCCGGTGTGTGGCTGCGAAGAAGCCTTCTTACATCTTCCCTGCTTACTTTTTCCCATGACGATAGAAGAATGGCGGTCTTCATTGACCGGCATTCCTCAATCTGCGTATCGAATCGGCTATTCTGCGCAGAAACTCTTCCATTCCGAGGCCGGTAACGGCACTTATTGATATTGTACCTTCAGGCAGTGTTTCAAGAATGGTCTTTTTCTCTTTTCCATCGATAAGATCGACTTTTGAAAGTACGACTATCTCATCCAGTTCCTCCAGATCCGGCTTGTATGCCATCACTTCTTCACGGACGGTTCTGTACTGTTCGGCAGGGCTCAATTCCAATCCGGCTCCAACTATGAAGATGAGTATCCTGTTCCGCTCAACATGGCGGAGGAAACGCAAACCAAGGCCTACGCCTTCGCTTGCGCCTTCTATCAGGCCTGGAAGATCGGCCAGAACAAAGCTGAATCCTTTTGCCATTTTCACAATTCCAAGAGCCGGATTAAGTGTGGTGAATGGATAACCTGCTATCTTCGGTCTCGCTGCACTTACCGTGGAGAGAATCGTTGATTTCCCGGCATTGGGAACACCTATGAGACCCGCGTCAGCAATAAGGCTGAGCTCCAGTCTGAGCTTCCTGAAGAAGCCGGGTTCGCCTTTAGTAAATGTACGTGGAGCCCTGACCTTAGAAGTTGCGAATGAGGCATTTCCTCTCCCCGGCTTTCCTCCCGGAGCAACCCGCAGTTCCTGCCCGGGTTCCGTAAGGTCACCAAGCTGCTCTCCGGTATCGGAATCGTAAACCACAGTTCCGGGGGGAATTTTAAGTATCTCATCCCTTCCCCCTCTGCCTGTCTTGTTGCTCGAGCCGCCTGATCCTCCCTTTTCCGCTTTGAAAATGGCTCCGTTTCTGAAGTCCGCAAGTGTGGTAAGCTTAGGATCAACAAGAAGAAGAACATCA
>JBDLJP010000208.1:0-4311 GCA_039714295.1 Candidatus Fermentibacterota bacterium | reverse complement strand
ATTCTTACCAAGAGAAACGTATAGAGAGGCGACTGCCACTTCAATCTCCTTTATTCCCGCTTTTCTTGTGGTGAGCTTCTGAAGCAGGAGCCCCGGAGCCGTGACTGCTTTCGCGATTGCTGATGTTTCGAGATGCTTGTCCGCCAGCTTGAGGAGTTCATAGCTGAGCCCCATTACGAGAGGAATGAGAGGAAGATGGTACAGTACTCTGATCAAAGCACTCGGGTTGTACCCCGTATACAGTATGACCAGGGAATCGAAGATTCCGTAGAAAAGTATGGTTCCAAGCATGACAAGCAGGAGAAAACTGGTTCCGCACCTCTGATGCAGCGGGCTCTGCCTGACAGCCTGCTCAGCCAGGGGAGTAAGTCCTTTTTCCCAGGCGTGGATAGTCTGATGTTCGGCGCCATGATACATGAACAGCCGTCTGACATCAGGCATAAACGATATCGCGCCCAGGTAGATAAGAAAGGCGATCAGCCGGAACAGGCCTGCCAGCATATGGATTCCGAACTGCTGACCTGCCGCGGTAGATCCGGTATCAAGGATCCATTTGCTGCTCTGCAGAGGCAGCCAGGCGAAAAGCAGGATAGCAAGTGCAAATGCGAAGGCTGTAGAAAGGAAGGTCGTGAAACCGGAAGCTCCGCTTTTCTCAGTTGAGCCGGATGATTCCTCGGCTATTTCTGCTGACCAGTTTAGAGCTTTCATTCCGAGTCTGAGCGTATCAATTAATGTCGCTGCGCCTCTGAAAACGGGTTTTGCCCATATACTGCCGAGGTTTTTGAGCTCCTTAATTTTCAGTTTTTTTACAATTATGGTTCCCTGAGGATTTCTCACCGCTACCGCAGTGGAAATGGGAGAGCGCATCATAACTCCCTCCAGAACCGCCTGTCCGCCGGTCTTTGATTCCTCTGGAGCTGTCTCGCTGTTCTTTGCTGAATTGTTTAACATTATTCTCCTACAAAAACCTGAAATAACAAGGAAGGGGGAGCAAAGAAGCTCCCCCCGGCATACTCGAACTCAACAGCTACTTTGCGCTGTCTTCTTTTTTTCCGTATCTCTTCAGATACTTGTCCACTCTTCCTGCGGAGTCGACCAGTTTCTGTTTACCGGTATAGAAGGGATGACAGTTTGAACAGACATCAAATTTCTTGTCACCGCCTGTTGAGCGCGTTTTGATCTTGTTTCCGCAGGTACAGCTGAATGTGACTTCGCTGTACTCGGGATGTATATCCTTTTTCAATTCATTTCCTCCGTGTCAGCAAGCAGAATAAGCGCTATCATTCTGACATTGTACCCATTGCGTCAAGGAATCTCTTGTTCGATTTGTGCTTCGAGAGCTGTTTCTTCAAGACTTCCATAGCTTCAACCGGGTTCATGTCAACGAGTATCTTCCTCATGATCCATATTCTGCTCAGGCTTTCTTCATCCACCAGAAGCTCTTCCTTCCGGGTGCCTGATTTTGTTATATCGATGGCAGGCCATATTCTTCTATCCGCAAGACGCCTGTCAAGAACAATTTCCGAATTACCCGTACCCTTGAACTCTTCAAATATAACCTCATCCATCCTGCTTCCGGTATCTACCAGAGCTGTTCCTATTATGGTAAGGCTTCCTCCTTCAACTATATTCCTCGCTGCTCCAAAGAATCTCTTCGGTTTCTGAAGGGCGTTGGAATCTACTCCGCCCGAAAGGATCTTGCCCGAATGGGGCATCACCTGATTGTTTGCTCTGGCAAGCCGTGTAATGGAATCCAGAAGAATTACAACATCGTAACCGCTTTCAACGAGCCGTTTTGCCTTTTCCAGTACCATATCTGCTATCTGAATATGTCTTTTGGGGTTTTCGTCGAATGTGGATGCGATGACCTCTCCCTGCACATGCCTTTTCATATCCGTTACCTCTTCGGGACGCTCATCAATAAGAAGAATCAGGAGCTTGGTGTCGGGATGGTTAGCGGATATGCTGTTTGCCAGATGCTGAAGAAGAATCGTCTTTCCGGCTCTGGGCGGAGATACTATCAAAGCTCTCTGTCCCTTGCCTATTGGAGCAAGAAGATCAAGTATCCTGCCGGACATATTCTCCGGAGTGGTTTCGAGTATAAACCGCTCTTCCGGATAGTACGGAGTAAGGTTGTCGAATTTTGGTCTTCCCTTAAGCTCTTCAAGGCTTTTTCCGTTAACACTCTCGATTCTTAGAAGAGCAAGGTACTTTTCTCCATTCTTTGGTTTTCTGACCTGGCCCGAAATGCTATCTCCAGTGTTCAGATTAAAACGCTTGATCTGGGATGGAGACACATAAATATCCGAAGATGAGGGCAGATAGCTGCCTTCATTTGACCTGAGGAACCCGTATCCCTCCGAAAGGACTTCCAACACACCCGTTGAAAATTCAAGCCCGTTTCTCTCTGTCTTTATTTCAAGCAGTTTAACTATGAGGTCTTTCTTTCTGATCCCGGATACTCTTTCAAGCCCCTTTTCCTTCGCCATGGCCTGAAGCTCGACAAGCGTCTTCTTCTGAAGCTCAGTCTGTGATAGTCCGGACATCGGTTTTCTGCTCATTTATCCTCTTCGGTTCGGGTTTGACCAGTGAAATGCATATGTACAAAGCACCTGCCGGGAAAACCGGTATTGTATATTCAGGAAAGTTACTTGTTCTCTGGCTTTATAATTTTCCGGTCAGAGTAGTATCAGGGGATTTACTTCGATTTCCATATAAGCTGCATATTAATCTGAAATTTTAGCCTTATCGTCAACCCCTGCTGGATTGGATAGGGACGGCAACCCTTCATTTTTACATATTCCTGGTCTATACAGCGCCGGTGAAATATAATGCAGCAACAGTAACATTGGAGAAAAATACGTTTTGAGAATACTGAGAGTTGCCGCGCATGCTTTACTGCTGGTGCTGTTTTTGGTTCTGGCTTCCGGTAGATTTCGAAGCAGCGGATCCTATACAGATGATCCTGTTCTGCTTCTTATTGGAACCGGTCTGCTGCTGCTTTCCGCAGCGCTTGCACAGCTGATAGGGAAAAAAGTTTCACAGGCACACAGCAGAATAATGCTTTACTGGCTCTGCGCCGGTCTTCTGACCGGTATCCAGCTCACTGGAAGCTCGGACAGTATTTATTACGCGCTCTATCTGCTCTTTCTTATGTGGGCATCTCTGCCCTCAAATGAAGGCTCGGCAACTGAACTTGGCCTTGTTATCGGTTTTACCGAAGCATTCTCCCTTCTGAATGCCTCTATCTGGACAGGAGGAGAACCTCTTATCTCAAGACTCATTCCACTACTCCTTCCCGCTTTGAAAGCCCTTCTTGTCCCTTTCCTGTTCGGTCTGGCATCTGACTGGCTGGCAGAGATGGAATTCTATTCGGGTGATTCGGCTCCTCCGAAGGAAGTTCCCGGCGGCTCTTCACGTCCGCTTCTTCAGATAATCCATAAAAACAGCGGTGCGGATTCAACATGTATGTTTGTGCGAAGCGACGATGGTTTTTTCCGGCTTGCCGAGTATGTGGCAAACGATAAAACCATCATTTCAAGGTTCATGCTTCCGGAAAAGCAGAGACTGGCCAGAATGGCGACGAACAGCAGAAAGACTGTTGTTATAAGAGCGAACTCGAAAGAGGAGCGATCGGAACTGGCGCCTTACCGTTTCCCGGAAACGGAGGACGGAAGCTCTCTCTGGATCGTCCTGTGCCCTCTCAGAGGAGAGCTGACGCTCGATGGATTTCTTCTGCAGGATTTTTCTGTGAATGAACCCCCTGACAGTATTATCTCCGATCTGGAGAACATCTCGGAAATACTTCAGGGAACATGCAGCATAGAGGCTCCTCCCGCAGGGGATGAGTTTACATGGATGGTAAAACTCATTGCAGCCTGTAACGAAAACAATCTGGATAAAGCCGTTCATGGGATGGCAGGTATCCTCTCTGAATTAATCCCGGATTCAACGATTTCCATAGCAGATGTAGACAACAGACAAGGCAGAACAAGGGTGTGGGTTTCAAGGGGACCGATCGCCAGATTGAGACGGGGACAGATTTTCGATAGTTCAGATGGTGTGGCAGGATGGATACTGAAGAACAGAGTTCCGTGCAGGCGCTCAAGAATAAGGTCCGGCGGAAAGAGCGTATATGCGTTCGCTCCTGATTCGGGTATGCATGATAAAACGGGAAGCTGTATGGGGGTCCCTGTAATCAGAGAGGAAGAAGTCATCGCCCTGATAGTGGCAGAACATGAGGATGACGCTGCTTTCAAGCAGTATCACGAAGGGATCCTGCTGACGGCGGCGGGAATGCTCTCAATGAGG
>JBDLJP010000207.1:0-4382 GCA_039714295.1 Candidatus Fermentibacterota bacterium | reverse complement strand
TAGAGATAATGATCGGACGTCGTTGCAAAAGTGTAGAACCAGGGATCCTGATCTCTCCCTGCTGTAGTACTGGACAATTCCACAACCGAGTTGCTGTGGAAAGGGCCGTCGATAGTCTGTCCATCTCCGTAATACTCCGGATTCGCGTTGTTGAGAAAAACTGCGAAAACGGCAAAATTTCTGGGCATTATCATGGAACCTATTCCGTACATATGTGTCTGATCTTCGGAAATAACTTTCGATAAGCACCTGACTTCGTACATGTTGGCGGCAGCAACCTCGTTGTTGGAGTTATGAGGGTCAACGAATACCAGGACCCAGCCCAGGCCATCCCCCATATCGTACCAGTCACCCGTCTCAGGAAGGAACTGAACAGCATCGGGACCCTCGGGTATGTCTGCTCCTTCCATTATCATGTGTACTGCCATATTCATTCCCGCTTCAGCAGTGAACCTCGCCTGTATCCTCTCCTTTGCCCAGGCCTGCGTGCTGCTGTTGGCCTGGAAAAGCGTGAACAGAGCACCAACCAGTATCGATAACACTATGGCGGAGACCATAACAAGGATCAGAGCAGAACCGGTGTTTCCTTTATTCTTCATGATTCTCCTCCTAATTGATGGAGCCCAGAACAGTGATATTATCAATATTCCAGCCTCCGAGGGTATCTGATGGTGTGGTAATGAGAGAGAAGATTATCCAGTAATGCTCATAAAGGCTGTCCGCTAGAGCATCGGCGAAATAATCGCTTAATTCAATGGGCTCTATATTAGCCCACTCGGTATCATTTACACTTGGATAATGCATCACTTCTTCCCATTGCCCCAGGTCCATGGGATCCGGAGGTATCGAATCTACGGAAAAGCCGATATGTATGAATGCGTCATCATTTAAGGCAAGTCTGATACAGCTGTAGAAACGAAGTTCTATATAATTGTATGCTATGACGTTATCGATATCCCACCTCTCGGACAGAAGGTACGATGACTCGAAATTATTGTACATGCCATCATCGAAAGTGAGATCGTTTCCTGCATAGTGGGCACCATTGTATGGGGTAGGATCCGGATCAACGACAGGTGTGAAAATACTGACCTTTCCTATTTCCCAGGAATCGTTGATTCCGCCGTGTGTCCAGGGTCCTATGTATCCAATCTCTCCCCAGGTAGTCCAGGCGTAACCCTGCTCATGCGGATAGATCGGATCTATTGCGTACAGGTCATGGTAATACCAGTCATCATTGAAGGTGGGAAACTCGTGGTGTTTCCAGCGCCTCGGCTGATGGTGCATACTGTCCGGATCAGCCCAGTGATCAAGCCTGATATCGGGTCCGGGTATCGGATCTCTGTCTACAAGAAGAACCTGAAGATCATCGATAATCCAGCCATCCTGGTTATTGGACTGCTTGTCCTCTACACCGAACGCCCAGCGGAACCAGACATTCATACCCCTGTAGTCTTCAAGATTTGCCTCCTCGATGGTCAGAGTAGGCGCGGTCGGGCTGTATCCGGGACTCTTGTCTATGTAGGCATCTCTTATTCCACCGGGGTACGTTAATGATGTCTGCTGATGGTAGTAACCCACAAGAAGATCCTCAGTTGGAATCTGTTTCCAGGTGGAATCAATGGCGGCGCTGTCCGTCGCTATTATTTCTATATAACCGCCGCACGCTCTGTTTCTTGTCCAGTAACAGTGCGAGAATCTCAGCAGTGCCTCGTAATTCGCATCCGAGGAAGGCGGTATTGTTACCATGGGAGAAACAACATAACAGTAGGAATTCTCTCCGTAGCCGGGCTCCACATAGCTGTAATCATCTTCATCCTCGAACGATTCCAGCTCGACTATAAGAGGAGCTTCTCCGACACTCCATTTGATGACATTGTAGAATAACTGCCAGCCATCTTTAGAGTATTCGGAGGCATCGTGTGCACTGAAGTGTATTCTTCTGTGTTCGGTCAGCTCATCCCTCACACATATTCCAGACTGATCGACAAGGCTCCCCGGGTAGGTATGAACAGTATCCTGCTTAAATGTCTTGTAAATAAGACTGTCAAGAACGGACTGCATACCTGTAGCTGAACTGTAGACGGGGAATGAAGCTGGAGGTG
Organism: Candidatus Fermentibacterota bacterium; assembly: GCA_039714295.1. Classification (GTDB taxonomy): domain Bacteria; phylum Fermentibacterota; class Fermentibacteria; order Fermentibacterales; family JCC-6; genus Aegiribacteria. Next base: position 2,277 of record JBDLJP010000207.1, on the reverse strand, counting down.
CTGGAAGGTATTTGTTGACGGGATGCCAGTTATTGGCAGCGGTCATACGCCTCTCATTCAGATCATAGGTAATTGCAGCCATGGAGAAAATGCTCACCGCATCCGGGCCGTTAAGTGTTACAATCGGAACCTCAAGCGTATCTCCTATACCTGTGAAATTGTTAAACAGGGCAGGATAGGGAAAGGTAAGACTTGAGTCCCGGTAACGCAGGACTATCAGGTCCGTCTCCTCAGTTACGAAATCGTAAACTGACATCTGATCATCCGTAAGGGGTATTACGGTAAGTCCCCAGTCTATCATCCTGTTTATCATGAGGTCTTCATCGATATTGGGAAGGGGGAATGTATCGACTCCGCACACGTTGAAAACCACAGTTCCAACAAGAGGGTCGGGCGGCACGAAAGCAGGGTTGATATTGTGGTTGATGCCAAGGTTTCGAGGTGAGATCGTTGTTGAAACCTGGGTAAAGTACTCGGTGTTGCGGTATTCACTGACCATTGTCAGGTGTATCTGAATATGCCGGACAAGATCTCTGTCCAGCTCGGAAAGAGGCTCCGGCAGGGGGTTGGACAGCTCATCCAGATAGTTAAAATCAAGAGAAGAGATATTGCTGCCTATTCTGTGTACATAACCACCATGATCCGTTACCACGAACCTCTGATTGAAAACCTTTATGTTTCTGTAATCGGTATCATCCAGAATACTGTTCGCATCGTAATCCGCATAGAATTCGAACTCTATACTGTCAGCCAATACAACCGGATGCCACTGGTCGTTGTCCCAGTGAGATGTAGGCATATAACCGGCGTACAGCATTATATCAGTCACTTCTTCCAGAGCCAGTCTTCCTATTGTTATCAGCTCATTCTGTCTTCTTGAGAAGTCAAACTCCTCACTGCCTCTGCTGAAGAAAAGGAATACCGCTCCGAAAACAACCAGAAGAACCGTAAGAACGATTGTGATCTCGACAAGGCTCATACCCTTTGAAACCCTGTTCATAAAATTTCTCATGTTATTCATCACCACCTTAAAATATCGAACTGAAACTGATTGAATCCGCGTCCGCTGCACCAACCCAGTAAACAACACATCGCACATTCCTGGCATTGGGATAGAGCGGGTCCACTTCAGAGATCTCGAAACACCTGTGAAAGTAATCTATGTCTTCAGGCGCGGTCCTTCCGAGAGGCATTGACTTGATATCCAGTGTCCGTATCTCCTCAATACCCTGCCGCGCGAGTTCCATAGCTCTCGTCCTGTCATCCAGTACATCCGACTGTTTTATGATGTTCATGAAGAAGAAACCGATTCCGGTCATAATTATAGCAAGGAGCAGGGATGCGATGAGTACTTCAATCAGGGTAAATCCCCGATCAGCTGAATCAATCTGTTTTCTCATAATTACCTCCATTCAAAGATTCCGGATTTCCAGATCATAATATTTCCTTACAAGTTCAATTCTATTGCTTCCATCATTTCTTCCGACGTAGATATGCATCTCTCTGATACCTGGGGATATCTCACTTACGGTTCTTCGAATTCCATATTGAACACCTCCGGAGACAGCGGTGCTGTCGTATACCCCGACTTCAGGATAGTATGATCCGCTCAAGGTGGAGAAGATCTGGCTGGCCAGAAGAAGAGCGTTCCTGCGGTCTTCCACATTCCTGATGCTATCCTCGAAGAGCAGCATAACCAGAATCAATACCAGGAATACTGAAGTCAGGATTATAAGCCCTCTGAAAAAGTTCACTGAAAAAGCGCGCTTCATTTCAACCCGCTCTCTCATAATGAATCCTTCTGAGGGGACCGTTACCGTAAATATGAACATTCCATGTGTTCTCGCTCAGGATATTATGATCCTTGTAAGTTATCGACCTCAGTGTCAGAAGCCGACCATCTCCCTCAAGCGGATTCAACAGAATCGTCAAGAGATCGTTATCAGTATATATCAGATCCATTCCTTCATCATCCAGCTGATGCAGTACCGCATTCTGCAAGCTGCAGACAGTTTTCAGCAGCTCTGAGTTCTCATCGGCAATAACGATAAAACCATCAACAGAGCCAATAATGGAATTCCTGGAGGAGGCAAGCCTGCCTTCCCAGTTGAATGGATAGAACTCCGGACCGGCTGTATCGATAAATCCGTCTTCCGTAAGAGCTCTCCACTTCTCCTCTGAAGTGCTCAGTATCCATTTTGCCGAAAGTATCCTGTCCCGCTCGGATAATCCCCATGCCGCAAGCCCGCCAAGTATCAGACCCAATACTGTACCCAC
>JBDLJP010000206.1:0-4397 GCA_039714295.1 Candidatus Fermentibacterota bacterium | reverse complement strand
CTTCCGTTACACCGTAGATCAGACCGGTCACGAGCATCAGAAGGAAACCTACGATTGTCAGAGGGCTGTACTTCCAGTTTTTCAGCTTCAGCTTGATCTTCCGGAAATGCACGTGCATGAGGTTGAGCGCTCCGAGGAAGATCGCCGCTGAGGCAACGATCATATACCATTCCTGAAGATTGTCTCCGAGAAATTTGATCGGCTGGTGCGGAATAAAGAAATGGAGAACCATTATCATGCCGGTAACGAATGTTATCGCAAGCGGTATTACTAATCTCATTCCGGCCTCCTAATTCACGGTTACGAGTTTGCGGAGGAATTCCGCGACACTCTTGAGCGGAGACCAGAAATCTCCGATGGATGCGGCTAAAACACCGGCAATGATAAGAATAAGAAAAAACAGTTTGCCGGCATCCTGCCCCTTGAGGCTCCCGAGAAGTTTGGGCTCCCGGGACAGGTAGGCGCTCGCAGCGAACAGTTCCTCACCTATCAGCGTATAATCGCATGCCGCCACGAAGAACGGAATCTGACTGGGCATGGCGGTTCCGGCTATCTGTATCGCTCCTACGCTTCTTCCTGTTTCCGCAAGGATGAGGCTTTCGGCGTAGAAACAGCCGAGAAGAAATATTGCAGCAGGTTTTTCACGAACCATGATTCCATCCACGCCTGCCGCATACCCGAACTGGTCATCTGTCAGGTACTGTATATTTTCCTTATTAAAGGCATCAGATCTGCCGGCCTGAAGGTAACCCTCCTTGACTACTTCCTGAGCAACACTCATGACCACGCTCCTGCTTGTAGGGACAAGCAGCGCAGACCCGTACTCGGCGGTCTTTCGGGCGACCCTTCCAAGAATGACTATACTCGCTATCGTCTGGATATTATCCATATCCATTATGCCGGGTATGTATAGAACGGGTTTTCCCATTTCGGTTGCTCTGCCGACAGCATCATCGACAGCCGCCAGTCCTGCTATCTCGCGAATGTACAGATCCTTCCCCCGTTTTCCACTTTCGATATAGTAAAAAATAACTCCGGTGATCAGGAAAAGAATGATAAACATTCCGATACGGCCTCTGTAGAACCACTGGGCGGAAGGTATGGCTGCAGCAACTTCCGAACTGGCCTGTACATTCCCTCCGCGATAGGAGACTATCCGGTAGCTGTATTCGACACCGTTGCTTACCGATTGATCATTGTACATGAGAATATTCACCGGTAATGTGGTGATAAGCTCTTCTGAACCGGAGGGGTCGCTCCTCATGACTCCAACGGAATCGGGCATGGTTCCAGTGCTCCCCATCAACCAGGTCAGGTTGATAGACCCTCCGGCATCTTCAGGTGTATCAGAAACCTCCAGATCAGATGCTCCGACTACTCCCTGTAACTCCCCCGTTTCTGTCACAACACTTCTGGGCGGGTCAGCGTTATCGGCCAGGGCTGCCCCCGCTGCGGATAGCAGCAGGCAAATCAAAAAGGCCGAAAGGTTCTTCATACTTCCTCCTTACCTGTAATCAGGAGCATGCTCTGCAGTAAAACACTGCAAGACACTCTCCATAAGAAAGTGCCCCGGTCGATACCAGGGCACATCCTTCTTTCACTGATCTATCAGTTCGTACAATATTATTCCTCTATAAGCTCCACGTTGGCACGCGGAACGGTAACGATTTCTCCATTATCGAATTTTACGTCAAGAACCCGTACCTTAGCTTCGGAGTCAAGAACCTGCAGTTCCGCAGGAAGAGCTTCAACAGTACCGAGCTTTCCGAAGTAAGGAGCCCGGATACATCGGATAGGCGAACCTATATCCATGGCGCCTGCGATTTTACCAGTATTTTCTTCTGCCTCGGTCCCCTCCAGGGGAATAACAACTTCAGGACGCATGACACCAGCTCTTATCTGAGTGGCACCGTTTACACTCGCAAGCAGACCTTCACGGGATTTCAGCAGTTTGAAGGTTTCGCTGGCCATGGTCATTCTTCCGAAACCTTCCGTGAGAACCAGGGTGATCCCTTTCTTCTCATGGCCTGTTATGGCAACTCCAAGCTCGTATCCAAGGAACTCTTTCAGATCTTTGTCGTCAAAACCACCCACAATGATTGCTTTCACACCATTCTGAATAGCCCGGTTAAGAGTGGTATAAGATACGAACGATCCGCCAAGCAGAACTTTCCCTCTGCATGATTCATCGATAAGATCTTCTGTGAGCTCATCTGAAGGTCCGTCTGTAAGTACTTTGAGCTCTCCCCTGGTTTCTCCGCCGACACCGAAGATACCCTGAACGAAAGTCGCGTACGCTTCAACGATTACACCTTCGTTCTCAAGCACCTCGGTAACAGTTCCCATGAGATAGGCGTCTATTGCGACCGGGATGGGAGGTTCACGGAGAACAGCCTGACCGGTTATTTTATTGTAGCTTTCAAACGTACCATCCAGGGGCGACCTCACTGTATTCTTGAAAAGACCGAAAAATCCCTTTGTCTGCCCCAGAGGCTGGTTTTCCTCTATGCTCTCGCCTTCCTTTACGAAAAGCAGTTCGGGAATGTCCGCGGGGGGAAGGCCCATAATATTAGCAATATTGAGCATCTTCACATTACCCGGAAGATGTGTCTTTGCCACGATGGTTTCAGCAGTCACTGAATCACCTGCAACCGCGAGCGTCTCACCCGCGAGGGGCAGCCTTCTTTCCTTGCTTACCAGTGTGCGGTCCGCAACTCTCAGACCCGGTGTATATGCAAACGCCATTATTCGCCTCCCTCCAGATCAGTAAATCTCTCGGGATAGATACCCAGGGCATTTGACCATTCCTGAAGTTTCTCTATCCGCAGCGAATCTTCTTCCGGAAGTACAAAGGGTCTTCCTCTTCCATCAAAGATGAGACCAACTACGCCGCCTTCGAGCTCACCGCTCCATTCGGCACCGGGACCGTTTCCAACGTCCAGATTCTTAGCGGGTTTGATAACCGCATTTACCTTTTCACCTACATCCAGAGGTTCAACGTGCATATTTCCGGGCTTTATTTCCAGCTCAATGGAAGATCCGTCCTGCTTTGTCATGGTGACTGCTGCCAGAACTGCGGCTTTTTTGTTAACTCCGGCAGGCGCTATACATGTACCCAGACGGATAAGGCAATCCTTGTCAAACACCTCGGTTGCCGCTTCGGGAAGAACCTCCGAAAGCACGCCAAGCTGAGGCATCATGAAAATGGAGTCTACTGCCAGCATCGTGATGCCTTCGGGAAGGAAGGCGTCAATAACCATCAGGGCAGCCTGGCTTCGCCGGGGTGCGTGGGAAAGAACACCGCCGGACCCGATCAGCAGATTAAGACTCATCATATCGACAAGGGTTGCGCCGCTCTGGGTCTGCTCGAACGCGTCTCCGATGGTTCTTTCCTGGGCAACTCCCTTAAGACCTGTTGCCAGATCCTTATGCTGCACAAGCGCAAGCCTGAGAGCTTCCCTGGCTATCGCCTGCTCAACTATGAGTTCCTTGAGCAGCTGCGGAATAGTGGTGGGGCGTATCATCTTGTTTCTAATTCTATTCCTGAGGTCAGCCTCATCCATATGGAACGGGACCCACCGCATAACATTATCGTATCCTGCACTGACAAACACGTTCGATACGCTGTAACTCATTCCCAGATTCGCGGATACCGTTCTATTGAATACGGTTTCCCCTTCACTCCTGAAAACACTGAAAACATCGGTTGTGGCTCCGCCGATATCGACACCCATTACCTCAATGTTCTCTTTCTCCGCGACGGCTTCGATAAGTTTGCCAACCGCGCCGGGGGTGGGCATTATGGGAACCTGTTTCCATTCACTGCCTTCGTAATGTCCCGCCCATTTCATGAGGTTCGGATATCCGGGCGCCTGGGCCATGACATGCTCCATGAAAAGCTCATGGATAGTATCTCTGGCGGGACCCAGATTCTCTTTCTCCAGAACAGGTCTGAGGTTATCAACAATCTTCAGTTCGACCTGTTCGCCGAGTTCATTCTTAACCTCATCACTGGCGTCTTTATTACCTGCGTATATAACCGGCAGTTTATATCCTACTCCGAACCTGGGTTTCGGATCAGCGGCTTTGATTACTTCAGCAAGCTCGATCACATGATCGATCGTTCCGCCGTCGATACCGCCTGAAAGAAGTATCATATCCGGTCTCAGTCTTCTTATGTCAGCCACTTTCTCGTGGGGAAGTCTTCCGTCGTTGGAGGCGACTATATCCATAACTATCGCCCCGGCGCCGAGTGCAGCCCGCTGGGCGCTTTCACCCGTCATGGATTTCACTACTCCCGCGACTGTCATCTGCAGACCGCCTCCGGCAGAGGAAGTTGACATATAAATATCAACACCATCCGTGCTGTCTGGAGCAACCAGGACACCGTCTTCATC
>JBDLJP010000205.1:0-4418 GCA_039714295.1 Candidatus Fermentibacterota bacterium | reverse complement strand
GAACCAGAACAATACCCACATTGCAGTAGAACCATGCTGCCGCAGTACCTGCAAATTCACCCATCTTACCGTCCTGTACAATATGATTCACATGTCTCGGGTAATCAGTGTGATAAATACCGGCAGCAGGGATGCCAAGAATTCTCGATATGCCCAGGGCGGCGAATCCAACCGGACCCGGAGTGGATATGTACATCATTCCGAATTCCTGATCCTCAACAAATCTGAGAACTTCAAGAAATGGAGGAATAGAGAGTAGTTTTGAATGATAATCAGGTACTGGAAATTCACGGATAGGAGGAAAATTCACCACCCATCCGGGAAATGAGAGCGGTCGACTCTGGGATGCAATTACAGCCATTTCCTTCTCCATATCCATTGCCAGTCTGCTGAATTTCTGAATCGTCCGTGAAACACCGTTCAGATCATCTATGGTGTCGGTGAACCATACTCTCTTATCAGGTTTTTTCAGTCTTGCGGAGATTTCAGGTAAGATTACAGAAGAAATACTGTCAACTGCCTCTCTCCCCTTTTTTCTGCTGAGATATGCCATGGGATACGGAATGTTAAGGAGAATAACCGGAATAAGAGCCGTAATCGCTTCGAGGGCATCGAGCAGCCTTCCATCCGTGATACGTTTAACAAGGAGTGAGGAATAGTGCTGAAATAACTTATTACTTAATCTGTTAAGTATTTCGAATGTACGTTCATCAATACCTTCGGCTTCCAGTTCGGGGCTTCCGGATCGAAGATTCAGATCTTTACCGATCTCAATGAGCTGGTCAGCGAAAATCGTTTCAAAACCGGGTTTTCCGGATTTCCGGGCTTTTTTAATAACCTGATGAAAAAGGAAATCCGCTTTATGCCACATGGTCGGCTCATGGGAAGATATGGATGGTCTGAAAAATTTATCTGCGGCCATCGTGGCTATCGCAGGTATCTTCTTGGCAGTAAGCCTGTCCCGGTAGAATGAATATGCAATGGAATAGACGGAATAAGCTGAGCGGATAGCATTGCCGTGCTCCCCGCGGGGGATTCCCTTTCCCTGGTTAATCTGATTCAGATAGTCTTCGAGGTTGTCCGCTTCCGCAACCTCTGTATATGTCAGACCCATGAATCTGCCGCAGTGATCGTCAGATCCTCCTGTGAAACCGGTAAAGCCAGAATCGTTTTTTATTGATCTGACAATTGGGACAACTGAATTGTTCTCTATTCCTGATCTTGTACCGTTAAGAGATTCAACAAGAGCGATTCTTTTGACAACTGTAATGAATTGATCAGTCTTCAAATCCGTATCCGGGAAATAGAATGGATGAGCAAGTGAATGGATTATGCCTTTATCCTCGATATAGTCGATAAGTGAAGGAAATGAATCTCTGAAAGGAATTAACTCCTCGTGCTGCTCGGGTGTGATATTGAATAGAAGAATATGAACCGATGTTCTGGTTCCGGGGAGATATGTTCTTATCTCTTCACTTATGAAAGTTCCCGGCAGGTGAGATATGCTCAGAGCTCCCTCGATTGTATTGATGTCTGTAATAGTGACGAAATCCATGCCGCGCTTCCGGGCGAGTTCGTATATCAGTTCGGGCGGAGTGAAGCTTTCGGGGGCTTTAAGCGATCTCAGAGCCCATCGTCCGGATTCCATCGAGTACTTTGAATGAACGTGAAGATCACATGAAAGAGCAGGCATTCTACCTCCCTGATAACTCTCTGAATGAATGGATAAGTATCATACGAAAGTATTATGCTTCGGTCACGGAGGGCAACAGCCGGGGGTGGAATCTGACATCTTAACATTCGGGGTCAGGCGTCGAATCTTAGTGTTTAGATTCCAGGCCTGACTCCTTTTACTGATAATGCTAACTTTTATAGCCTGACCCCGAATGTTTATCTTTCTACTGCAACTATCCCCTGGGGTCCGTCTCCTGCTGGCAGAGAATCGAGCATTACCTTTGATGTCCAATCCGCAAGATAAACCATGTCCTCATTAAAATCAGTCAGGTAGAGAGTATCCCCGCTGATGGTCAGTCCAGTGGCATTAACCCCGGTATTCCAGATATCAGTGAGAGTGCCCCCTTCATCGTAGAAGAAAACAGCGTCGGACGACCATCCGTCACCTGCGGCAAATCCTGAACCTGTTTCTACCGGGTATCCCGGTGTTCCGCCTGTGGTGATCTGAGTGAGTATCTCCATGCTGATAGGATTTACAATTGATATAAGTCCATCACCTATATAGGAATAGGTCATTGCATGTACCATTCATGTTTCGCTGAAATATCTGAGGGAGCATACATTATCAGCTGTAGCAATCGAATCTATCACATCTCCCGTAGATGCATCTAGCACTGTAATTCCGCCGGTTACGGAAGGATCCGGATATGACATCCCATGTCCCACAAGTATCCTGCTTCCTGTGGATGCTATTGATGTAGGATTTGCTTTTACATCGATTGTAGTAACTGAACCGCCAGAAGAAAGGTCAACTTTAGCTATCTGACTTGTTAGAAGAAGTGTAACCCATAGATAGTTGCCATCCCAGGACATCTGGTATGGATTACTGCCCGCGGGAAGATCTATATGGAACAGTTCTCCGCCGGCAGAACTCACATCGAAGACCTGAACGGTGCTTGAGGTTGAGTTCAGTACGGCTATTCTGTCGTTTTCATAGGAGATGATATCGTTGGGTATTTCACCTGTATTGTAAGCGCCTGTAACCAGCGAATCGGTTTCGGGGAAATAGAGATCAACTGTATAACCATTTCCGTTGAACCAAGCGACTGCCACGCCGCCCGGATTAGTTTGTGGATCGGGCTCAACCGGTGAGTTGCACGATGCAGCAAAAAGGCTTATCAGGATAATGCAGATGGGAGTTATAAGTCCGGGACGGTATCTTTTCATTTTCTTTCCTTTCAGTTTCCGTTCCATTCGATTCCGAAGTGTAAAGTTCTCGGTTTTCCGGAGTACCCGCTTGTTTCCTGGTAGTCCTGGTCGAAGATATTCTCCATTGAAGCGTTCAAGGAAAAACTGCCCATGATTTTGGGAAAAAGATAGACGCCCGCCGTGAATATTGTGTAGGCAGGCATCCATGATGTTTCACTGTAGTTTTTGAACCTGATGCCCATACCACTTGCGGATACTGACCAGTGAATCCGGCGGGGGTATTCGAGTCCTGCCTGAACACCGAATGTATAATCAGGCGTATATGGAAGTGTTCTACAATAGTTCACCGACTCGATGAAGTTGTCAGTTACTTCAAGAAGAGTCAGTGTACCAGTTAACTCGATGGGAGTATCTGAGAACCATAGTTGCATCTCGATCCCCTTCCGGAGGGCTCTTGAAATGTTCAAGGGAGACCATTTTCCACTCTCCGCCGGTTCCCATCTTATCATATCTTCTGTTTCAGCAATGAAAGCGGTTGCGGAGAAGCTGAAGTATTCAAATGCACTGAATGAGATACCGCTCTCGATTTCCCGCGATGTTTCCGGCAGAAGATCCGGGTTTCCAAGCGCGAAATTGTCCTCCGGCCAGTATAGATCGTTAAGCGAAGGGCGCCTGAAACCAGTTGATGCGGAAGTATGCAGAAGCAGGAGTGAATCCAGCACCGGCAGTCCGATTGAAAGTGCGGCTCCGTACATTGATCGCTCGGAAGAGACCATATTTAGAGATGAAGAGGCTGATACTGAAATGCCATCTGCGTATCCTACGGTCAGCGCAGCTTCCCCTGTCAGCCTTTCTCTTTCACCAATAGAGGTGCTCAATATCCTGTCGAGAGAGGAAAGTGCTGATAATCCGAGTTGGAACTTGAGTAAAGGGACATTGTATTCAAGTGAAAGGTCTCCGCTGAATTCATCATGTCTATCATCCACCAGGGATGGTTGAGTGCTGAAGTATTCATGCCTTCCGGTTCTGATACCAAGAGAAAGCCTTAATCTTCCCGGACTCCATCTGCCCCAGCCGTCAAAACTGTACCTCTTCCGTTCACCATCCGCAGGCAGGGCCCACTCGGGGCTTTCTGTTTCTCCGGCGGAGAAAGCAGCAAGGATACCGTAACTGAAAGGTTGAGTATTTCCATTAACGAGAAATGCTCCGTTGCAGGCTGTTGATCCGGCTGTACCTTTCAGTTTTCTGATGCTGAGGGTAATCCGGTTGATCCCTTTTGTAAATCCGGCGGACAGGGAGATGGATTCATCATCACCTGCGATCAGTGATGCTCTGGGCGGTAAACCGGAAGATTCAGGAATGAAATTAAGTGTCCCGGTCATTCCCCCCCTTAGAAAACCGGATCCTCCTCCTCTGGATATTTCAAGAGCGCCGAAGAGAACAGGATCCAGAGTCATCCCGGGGAGGCAGTCCATCGAACTGCTTATATCATGACCATCTATGTAATATTCGGAATGTGCAGCATCGCTGCCCCT
>JBDLJP010000204.1:0-4419 GCA_039714295.1 Candidatus Fermentibacterota bacterium | reverse complement strand
ATGGAATAGGATCGGTCAATCTGCGCTGGAACCGAATCAGAGAAAAGGCCCCTCGGGGAGGGGCCTTATTATCAATATTTGAATAGAACAGACGGCTAAATAGTTGCCTTGATTGCTCCCCATGTCGTGCGCTCAAGAGCGACCGGGGTAATGGAGCATTCAAATTCGCAGACATAGAAAGTCCCGCCGCCTTTGTATACCCAGAAAATGGTATCACGCTGGCTGCACCAGGCGGCACCATAGCTTTTATTGGAACTCTGGGGAGTGACGTGCGTGCCGAGGAATGTCAGGTCAGTTCCATCCCACTCATAGAAGTAGAAGTCGGCCCAGGTGAGACCACCGAGCATAATAACATTCGTACCGCTGATAGGGAAGATAGTGCAGGCCATTGCGGAAGCACTGGCGGGAGGCTCCGGAAGGCTCCACTGGTTGAGGACAGTGCCGCTTGTGTTGAAGCGGTAAAGGATGTTTGAGGAGGCCTCTATCTCCCAGATATTGCCGCTTGCATCCATGTCCATTCCAGTTGGGTCGGAAGAGGGATTAGTGAATAGAGGGCTCCAGGTACCCGACTGGTATTTATTGATATCCGTGTCTGCCCCGTTATCGTTGATTAAGATGTAGTCGCTGCCGAGGCAGAGACCAAAGACATCCGGAATCTCGCCCGGACAATTGATCTGTTCAATCAGGTTACCAGAATAGTCATAGAGGCTTATCATGTCTGTGCTGTAATCGGTGACGAAGATCTCTTCTGCGGTATCTGAACAGTCGATGCCCCTGGGAGTTTTGGAGCCGGGTAATTCCCATGTACCCAGCGAAGTCAGAATAATGTCATCCGTAGAGAATCCGTGCTGCGGCTCGGAGGAACTGATGTCACCAGAGAACGAGACAGAAGTCATTACTGAAATGACAAAGAGAAGAAGAAAAACTCGCATACTGTACCCCAATCCATCAACAGTATTGCTGCCGATTTTTAATGATGTTTATAACATATTAGCCATTAAATATATAGCAACTCTATCCCGAGTCAACTCCTGGGATCCAGCTTAGAATCATCCTGAAAACACTGAGATTACACGGGTGCGCCCAGGTTTCCGGGCACATTGAGTGATGACCGGATAGATCGGGGATTCTATTTAGTGTCCGTACTCAGGAATCTGCCAAGAACCCACGAAATCGGGATCCATAGAATAAAAGCGCCTATGAAAAAGAGCCACCCGTTAGCGATATCAAGCTCATTTGAATGAAGGCACACTATTCCAGCAGCGCTCCAGCCGATGAGAAGCAGTCCGAAAACAACATTGCCGATCTCCTGTAAACCGCGGACCAGGGAGGCAAATCCAATTGCTGAAAAGAACACCGGCCACCATTTACCAATTGAAACACCCAACCCCCCAAGCAGGAAGAGAATTCCAATTCCTCCGAAAAATAATGTAAGAATTATGATGCCTCTGCTCTTTCGGGCCATGATGCTACCCTCCTTCAATCGGAGGTGTCAGGCTGGTCAGGTCGATCAGCCATTCCCCGCCGATATTTCTGACGATGATCTCCTGAAGGCCATCGTCTGTTCTGACGACTACAACTCCAACAAGGCTGTCAGGATAAGTGACGGACTTGATGCTTGTACTGAGATTATGCACATCTTCAGACTTGCCGACCATCCTTACGAAGATATCCTCTCCCGTCAGGCTGAGGAACTCCTCTTCCGTCATATTGCCTGCGAGGGCTGTCACTGCCGGTTCGGATTCAAGCCAGCCGAACTCGTGAAGGATCGAAGCTGTAGAATCATACCATTGGCGGCTCCCGGGGGTCAAAAGAGTCCAGGCCTCCTGGTAGTTGGAATCGGAGATAGCGGTTGAGAAAGATTCTACAGCAGCGGAAGCTCTATCCGTATCTCCGCAGGAGATCAGGGTGATACAGATCGAAAAAATTGCAATGGCGCTTTTCACAGTAGATGTACAACCATTCCGCTTCGGAGTTTCGGTTCGAACCAGGTTGATTTAGGAGGCATCACATTGCCGCTCCGGGCAACTTCTATAAGCTGGTCAATGGAGGTTGGGTAAAGTGAGAATGCGACTTTGTGCTTACCTGTATCAACAAGTTTTTCAAGTTCTTCTGTACCGCGGATTCCACCGACAAACTTGATGCGCTCGCTGGTTCTGGGATCATCAATGCCAAGCAGAGGATTAAGTAGATTTTCCTGAAGTATGCTGGCATCCAGGCTTTTGACAGGATCGGAAGCCGGGAAGGTGCCGTGTGCCGGTTCCAGACCGTACCACTTTCCGTTAAGGTACATTGAATATTTCAGCCGATTGTCAGGAGAGGGGACAGCGTTTTCGGTGATTGTGAACTTCCGGCGGATTTCCTGTATGAATTCGTCTTCTGAATAACCGTTAAGATCGGCAACCACCCTGTTGTAGGCCAGTATTTTCATCTGGCTCTTGGGAAATATCACCGCCAGGAAGAAATTGTACTCCTCATGACCTGTGTGGTTGTCGTTGCTCATCCGTCTTCTATCGGCAACTATTGTTCCGGCGGCGCTTCTGTGATGTCCATCGGCTACATAAAGAGCAGGGACATTCTGAAATATCCTCTCGATGCTTTCTATATCAGCTTTCTCATTTACAAGCCAGAGAGTGTGCTGAATTCCGTCCGGTGATTCGAAATCGTATTCCGGGTCGGTTCGGGAGCAGACCTTATCCTGCAGGATGTCGAACTCCCGAACATCGGGATATGTAAGGAACACAGGGCCACACTGAGCATTCTGGGTTTCTATGTGACGTATCCTGTCTTCTTCTTTTACTTTCCTTGTGAATTCATGCTTCTTTATGAGATTGTTGGTGTAATCTTCAGCGGATACATTCGCGACAAGCCCTACCTGAGAGTGATCGCCCATTATCTGGCGGTAGAAGTAGAATATCGGTTTCTTATCCTGAATCATATCACCCCGCTCCATGAGCGTGCGAAGGTTAATCGCTCCCTGCTTGTACACTTTGGAGTCGTAGAGATCAAGCGACGGATCAAGGTCGACTTCCGGTTTAACAACCCGCAGAAAACTCAGTGGATTCTCCTGTACGGCAGCACGCGCCTCATCCGAGTCAAGAACATCGTAGGGAGGTGATGCGATTTTCTCCGCGAGCTCCTTTGCCGGGCGAAGTCCGTTAAACGGTCTGACAGTTACCATGAAAGCCTCCAGTAGCATTTCTGAATATGCAAATAGAAATTGTTTCATATCGATACTATTAGTTGAATTATATGCTGAAATCTACTTTCCCGATGCAAATGAGGCAACACCGCGGAAGTATTATTGACACTCCATTCAGAATCGGGATATTATTCGAAGTCACAGAAGATGAAGCCAGTAAGTAATATTGCACCTGATGCTCATATCTCCCCAGCGCTGAAAGGCAGAATAATGGATAGAGCAGAGATCGAGAAGAAATATGAACCCCTGAGTCCATTTGAGCTGAAGGACAAACTTATATCCATGTCCCAGAACCCACAGATCAGAATGATGCTCAATGCCGGAAGAGGCAACCCTAACTGGGTTGCAGTTCAGCCCAGGGAAGCCTTTTTCCTGTTCGGCTCTTTTGCTCTTGAGGAAGCTCACAGGGTTATGAGCCGCCCCGGGCTTGCGGGGTCGCCGGATTCAAAGGGAGCAGCTGATCGATTCCTTGAATTCTGCAGCATTCATGCCGAGCAGAAAGGTTCCGGATTTCTCAAAGATGCATTCGGATATGCTACTGTGAAACTCGGGCTTGACGGCGATTCCTATATCGGTGAAATGGTTGATGCCATTCTGGGCGATCACTACCCTACCCCCGACAGAGTGCTTCTGAATACTCAAGAGATAGTAAGAGCCTATCTGAATAGCACGATGTGTAATGATGATCCTCCTGACGGAATTATGGACATTTTCGTAACAGAGGGCGGCACAGCTGCAATGACCTACATTTTCAACACACTCCGGGAGAACGGGCTTATCCAGCCTGGAGATAAAATTGCGATAGGAACTCCGATTTTTACTCCGTACATTGAGATTCCGGTTCTCAGCGATTATCAGCTTGTTGAGATAGAAGTAGAGCAGAATGAAGATGAAAACTGGCAGTATCCGGAAAAGGAACTGGAAAAACTTTCCGATCCAGCAATAAAGGCATTTTTCCTTGTGAATCCCTCCAACCCTGCTTCGGTCAGTATTTCAGGCAGGAGCCTCCAGAAACTCGCTGAACTTGTCAGAACCACGAGGAAGGACCTCATTATTCTTACTGATGATGTCTATGGAACCTTTGTAAACGGCTTCAGATCACTTGTTGCAATAGCTCCGCGAAACACGATTCTTGTTTATTCCTATTCCAAGTATTTCGGTGCAACCGGCTGGAGGCTTGGAGCCATCGGTATCTATGAGGATAACGTGATGGATGA
>JBDLJP010000203.1:0-4456 GCA_039714295.1 Candidatus Fermentibacterota bacterium | reverse complement strand
AAGAATCGGAGCTTGAACATATCACGGAGGGGAACCTGGCAGTACGGGGTTCGCCTAATTTTGCCAGGATAATGGAAATGAGTCTGGGTCTGCGCAACAACTCACTGATAGCATTGAATACCACGGTATGGGTTGATGATATCACTCTCCATCAGCCATGGAGCAATACCGGGACAGCGCATAGAATAACCGCCGGTATCGATATTGCCGATCTTTTATCCCTGAACGGCGATTACAGAGAGATAGATTCAGACTTTCACGGCCTGGGAAGCAGGTCGGGGCAGGGATATACGCATACCACCTATAACGCCGGAGCTACCATGTATCTGAACCGTTTTACACCACCTTTGTGGTCACTGTATGCACCGGTAAATTATTCATGGTCCCTTAATATCTCCAAACCTGTATTCCAATCCGGATCTGATTACAGACTCGATGATACGGAGTCCTGGAACGAGCGAAGTCAGAACAGAAACTGGAGCACCGGTTTTCAGATTCGAAAGAACAGTAATGCCGAATCAACTCTGGGAAGGTACTTCATAGATCCCCTCAGGTTCATGCATACCTATTTACGAGGTTACGGAATGACGCCTTCAACCAGGGATACCACCAGCACTGCCGAGGGCTCTCTTTCTTACGATATCAGCCCCGGAAGGATGCAGCTTTTCAGTCTGCCTGTCATTGATTTCCTCAGAATAAGACCATCAAGGCTGAGCTGGTCTCTATCAAGAAGGAACAGCTGGGAAACAAGATGGAGTTTTCTCAACGATGATACTGTTCAGACAAGAGCAACCATACTGAGTACACTGTCATCCACAGGATCGATTACATTCACCCCATGGAAGGGATTGTCCGCAAGCGGTTCTCTCGGGCTTGTAAGAGATCTCCTGTTCCCGTGGGAGGGGAACCTGGGCGTGAACGTCGGACGGGAGATATCCCGGAATCAGAATATCAGTATTTCTCAGGATATCAATATCTTTGATTATCTGAAACCCAGATTCTCGTTCGATTCTCAGTACGGGCAGTCCAGGCTTGCTCCGCACACTCTTTCAGGTGCCGATTCTCTGGGCCTGCCGAGGTATTCGATTTCAGTCACCAGACGGGTTAATCTCAGGATCGGACTTGTTCATACAATCAGAAGCCTTGCCGGATTGCGGGATGAAAGACTGGATGAGGAGGCTGAGACAGGCAGTCCCAGGTGGTTCCTGATTAAACTCGAGCGCTGGGCGAACATGATCAATGACCCGAATATTGTTTACTCCGAAACTGAAGGCAGTGAATACAGGGATATGGATTTCATTCCCGACTGGCGTTACCAGAGCGGTCTGGATCCTGTACTTGATGATGCTGTGCCGTGGGACAGGAATAAAGGATGGACATTTCAGGTATCCGGAGGATTCAGGCCTGTCTCCTCAATGTCCATTAGACTGGAATACAGATCATCTGAGAACAAGAATCTTTACTCCGGATTCTGGAATAATCAGAGATCGAAAACCTGGCCATCCATTTCCTTCTCCTGGTCCGGATTAAACAGGTTACCCGGATTGAGTAATATCATAAGGACCGGTTCAGCCAGTTCAGGATACAGCATAGAAACGAACGAGAGCGGAAGATTTGAAAGTGATATCTACACACCGACCACCGAGACAAACAAAACAAGCTGGACACCCCTGTTCAACATCAGCGTAACACTGATGAACGATGTGCAGATATCACTCAGCGATAATGTGTCCAGAACTGTATTGCAGAGCTTTACAGGAACTCAGGCGAAAACTGAGAGCAGCAACAGCAACATTCAATTCAGAATTCAGTACTCATTCAGTGCTCCCGGCGGTTTTGCCATACCGCTGCCTCTGCTTGACAGGCTCCGAATCAGCTTTCAAAGTGATCTCACAACAAGCCTTAGTGTAACCAGGTCCAAAACTACCAGTGAGCTTTTCGGGACCTCTGTCGGCGCTCAGCTGCAGACTGACAGAGAGGAATGGCGGATAGAACCTGCTCTTAATTACGACTTTGGTACTGTAACTGCCGGTTTGACAGGAATATTCGGCTGGAAAACTGACAGGGTCAATTCACAGTACAATCAGCGCGATGTCGGAATGAATATCTGGGTAACCATTAATTTCTGATATCCTGATCGCTGGATTTTCCATGATATGCTTCTGGTCATTTACATCATGCATATAAATGCTCATTATTG
The DNA here is from genome assembly GCA_039714295.1 of Candidatus Fermentibacterota bacterium. Classification (GTDB taxonomy): domain Bacteria; phylum Fermentibacterota; class Fermentibacteria; order Fermentibacterales; family JCC-6; genus Aegiribacteria. The sequence continues at coordinate 2,256 of JBDLJP010000203.1, read as the reverse complement.
CTCTGATGAAACATTACTAATGCTGTAGGAATGTACAAAAGAACCTGAGCTGGATAATCGCACGGGTGTTGCCTGGCAGATTGGTGTATAAGTTGATTTTGGAGGCTTAATGAACATAAAGATAGGTCAACTTCTTCTTAATTCAGGGATGATAACAAGCAAACAGCTTGAAAAAGCACTAAGCAAACAGAGTGCAGACGGCAGCAGAATCGGATACCATCTGGTTAATATCAATGCTGTTTCTGAAGAGGATCTGAATAAATTTCTTGCCAGACAGCAGAGCATCGAAAGCGCGGATCTTAATACGGAAAATATCGATGAAGATATCATTCATCTTATATCGGGAGATATCGCCAGAAGGTATGAAGTTGTTCCGATCAGAAGAGACGGCAGAAACCTGATCGTTGCCATGACCGATCCCAACAACCTTTTTGCTATTGATGATCTGAGATTCTCTCTGGGAATGGATATAGAGCCGCATATCTGTGCCTCCAGCATGATAAAAAGGGCCCTGTCAAAGTATTACGCTGATTCCGAAGCTATTGTCCCGCTGGATGAAAAAAACGGGAAGTCGCCTAAGTCCATACAAGATGCCCTGGCCGATATTGATGATGAAGGCATTGTCGAGAACTCCGATATGCTTATGGGTGACGAAGTCTTTGAATCCATGATAATCCAGGAAGATGAAGAAGAGGATATCGAAGAAGAGGATCTTGACTACAGTATTTCGGATTCTCCTGTAGTCAAACTGGTGAACAGCCTTATTGCTGATGCTGTCAGGAGGGGAGCAAGTGATATTCATTTCGAGCCCTTTGAAAGATATGTCAGGGTAAGATTCAGAATAGACGGCGTTCTTCATGAAGTGATGCGCCCGAGCCGGAAGTACCGATCATCCATGGTCAGCAGGCTTAAGATTATAGGCGGAATGGATATCGCTGAACACAATCTACCGCAGGACGGCAGGCAGAAGATTCTTGTCGGCGACAGATTCGTTGACCTGAGGCTTGCCACCCTTCCCACACTGTTCGGTGAAAAAGTGGAGGTCAGGCTACTGGACCGCAGCGCAGTTATCCTTGACCTTGAGAAACTTGGATTTGAGGAGGAAGCTCTTAAGGAATTCAGAAGAGGTATCCACAGACCTTTCGGGATCGTACTGGTTACAGGACCGACAGGATGCGGTAAAACAACCACCCTCTATTCGGCCCTTACAGAGCTTAACGACATAGGTGTAAACATAATGACCGCAGAAAACCCTGTGGAATTCAATCTGAAGGGCGTTAATCAGGTTCAGATGAATTCCGATGTCGGATTGACTTTCGCCAACGCTCTGAGAGCCTATCTCCGCCAGGATCCTGATATTATCATGGTAGGAGAAATTCGTGACAAGGAAACCAGCGAAATCGCGATAAGAGCCGCTCTTACAGGTCACCTGGTGCTTTCAACCACACATACCAACGATGCTCCAAGCACTATTAACAGGCTTATAGACATGGGAACCGAACCGTTCATGCTCAGTACTTCTATCGTATGTATTGCCTCTCAGAGACTTATCAGGAAGATCTGCCCCAAATGCAAAACTCCGATCCATATTCCTGAAGATGCCTTCATTGACGGCGGAATTGACCCCGCACGATTCAAAAATATAGAGCTTTTCGAGGGTACCGGATGTTCAAACTGCAACAAAACAGGTTACAAGGGCAGAATGGGAATTTTCGAAGTCATGCGTGTAGACGAAGATATCAGACGACTGATCGAAGGGGATGCCAACAGTATAGAGATTGAAAAAGTTGCACTTGAAAAGGGTATGGTGAACCTTAGGGAAGCGGCTCTGCGGAAGCTTGAAGCCGGACTTACCACTTTCGATGAAGTTCTTCGCGAAACAATCTCGAACGAATAACGGAGGTTATTTTGCTCAGCAGACTTGGTATGATGCTTATGGAATCCGGATTGGTATCAAGTGACGAGATAAACCAGATAGTAACCGAGTACGGACCGGGTGAGATAGAGCTTGCCGATCAGCTTGTGGCGATGGGCATTGTACCCGAGGATCTTATCACCGAGTATCTGTCCGAGATTTATTCTGTGAAGCCCGTATTTCTCAATGAAATGGAACTGAATCCCGCTCTTGCGGAATCCATACCGGATGAGACTGCCAGAAGATACCTCCTTTCTCCGTTCAAGGAGGAAGAGGATTACCTGCATATTGCTATGGGGTCCCCGGGGGATCTATACGCGATAGACGATGTAAAATTCGCA
>JBDLJP010000202.1:0-4475 GCA_039714295.1 Candidatus Fermentibacterota bacterium | reverse complement strand
ATGCGGATGTAGTGCCAAGAGAACCGCTGGCTCCGAATACTTCGATATCAACAGTTCCGGGTGCCATCGGCATGACTATTTCAAGAGCGAAAGCATTTACCGGAACGGAGAACGAATACTCACTGTTGTCGGAGAATGTATTGGGGCCCACTGTTACAGCGGTTACTCCAAGGAAGGGAGGAGTAAGAACCACATTGTTGCCACCCGCAAGGTTATCAAAGGAAAAACCGTCGACGATAGCGCCGGGGGCGAACAATGTGTTGTTTGTAGCGCTGTTCAGGGCACCGAAGTCAGAGAGAACACTGTTCGGGTCAACAAGCGTGCCTGAATAGTCCTCGGTTGTAAGACCGGGGAACAGACCTTCGAAAATTGCCTGATCCGTGTAGTAACTTACAGCTGCTGCAGCCATACCTGCTGTAAGCAGAAGAACAGTCGAAATGAGAGCGAGATTCTTCAAGTGAATCCTCCTTTGTTGTGTGCATTTCCATTTAATCAGAACTGCACTATTGTGAAACGGCAATATAACAAATTTGGGGACGTACCACACTTCTTCAACTTGCTGGTGATATTAGTATAATTACAATGATGTAAACATCAAATATGCTGGATTTATAATAAATATGCTTGTAAACACAAAGTATTCCTTTCAGGAGGAACCCACTTTTTAATCCATTATATTCAGGCATATTCAGCAGAGTAACAATTCACAGCAGGATACAAGAGGCAGATAATTATGAAACCCGTCATTCGCAGGATACTTACCGGTCCGCTTGATGTTAATTGCTATGTAGTCGGATGCCCCCGGACGCGCGAGTGTGTGATCATCGATCCGGGAGGCCATGGTGAGCAAATCATAGAAACAGTTGAAACCCTGGATCTGATTCCGGTCGCGCTGATAGACACACACGGACATTTCGATCATATAGGTGGAAACGCATATCTGATGGATCATCTGGAATCTCTTCGTCTTTACATTCATGCAGACGATCTTCAATTTCTGAGGAATGCAGGGGAGCATGCTGATTACTGGAACATGACTTTTGAAGATTCCCCTGAGCCCACCATCCTGCTTCACGGCGGTGAAGAGATCGATGCGGGTTCACTCAGATTAAAAGTAATCCACACACCTGGTCATTCTCCGGGCGGGATAAGTATTTATATACCGGGACATGTATTCACAGGGGACGCTCTTTTCGACGGATCAATAGGAAGGACAGATCTTCCCGGTGGAGAGTACGAACTGCTTGTTTCATCAATCCGGGAGAGACTGCTTACTCTCCCGGTGGATACAATTGTACATCCCGGTCACGGTCCTGAAACCAGCATCGGTCAGGAAAGAAGCAGCAACCCTTTCCTTCAGTAGCCGGATAAAACGCCTGTCACCATCCTGAACATACCATCCGGACCCTCAAAACCGGGTTCCGTTGTATTCAGGATAATCGCGATCAGGCTGTCATTGAAGACATATACATCTCTTATACGATAATCTGATACGAACATATGCTCCGGATGCGGTGAGTTATCACTACTGCGCATCACTTCGAAACCGTTCTCATCCATGATCTGTATCTCCAGAAGAACCGGTGTATCGAACATGGAAAGCCATTCCGGAGGGGATTCCGGCATTTGCTTATGATTCTGTAGAGTCAGGCTGAATTCAGGCCCCCTGTACATAAGTGAACCTATCCAGGTTACGAACTGCACACTGTCCGGTTCGCTTCCTGTATCTGTAAGCGGATGGCAGATGCAATGGATGCCCCTGTTCCGCGCTGTAAACTCAAGACTGTCCATAAAGGATTCAGCAGTAACAAGAACTGTTTCCACGGCAGGATTTATAGAGTTATCAAAGTGTACTTCAACTCCGTCCGCGTACATCATCTCTTCGGTCCAGTGCACTTCAAAGTTCCTGATCATTCTGTTATCAGCTACAGACATGATTGTAATCTTCGCGCCGGGGAACCCGCTTCCATCTTCTATCCAGTGCTGCTGCATCGCTGCATACCTTCCATCGATTGAAAAACCGAGGAACTCAATCGAAGCCATTGAGCCCGCAATGGAGGCAGAGACTGTTACAATAAGGAAAAGAATAGTGAGCCCTGCAGGTTTCATAATCCCCCCAAATAGTTTGTCTGGTCAGAAGCGGTGAACTTCCCTTTAGTGAATGTATGAAATAGTATAGTTGAAAGGTTGCGGAAGTGAAAATTCGGAAAACATTTTTCAGGGACGGTGAAAAGTGCTTCAATCGATAAATCCCTTCACTGGCAAAGTTATACGTTCATGGAACGGAAACACTCAGGAAGAAATTGAGAATACCATTGATAAGGCTGACAGGTCATTCAGACTCTGGCGCGATACCGGAATGGAAATACGTGCCGGGAAACTGAGGAGTATGGCCGCTCTGCTTGAATCAGGGAAGCATCAGCTTGCGGTTGAGATGGCTTCGGAGATGGGCAAGCCTGTGACTCAGGGAAAGTCCGAATTCGAGAAGTGTGCCTGGGTCTGCAGGTACTACGCGCAATACGGTTCAGGTCTGATTACCCCGGAGGTCAGAAAAACCGATGCGGATAATTCCTATGTGTGTTATCAGCCCCTCGGAGTCATATTCGCCGTTATGCCATGGAATTTTCCCTTCTGGCAGTTTTTCAGGTTCGCTGCCCCTGCTGTAATGGCTGGAAATACTTTCATTCTCAAACATTCTCCGAATGTTACCGGATGTGCCCTGAGTATACCTGAACTGTTCAGGGAGGCAGGCTTCCCTGATGGTCTTGCAGGAATTCTTCTAACTCCCCCTGAAGAGGTTCCGGAATTATCCCGCAGGGTCATTGCTGATGACAGGATTAAGGCGATCACGTTTACCGGAAGCGACGGGGCAGGCGCGGCAGTCGCCTCGGAGGCTGGATCCTCTGTAAAGAAGTGTATACTGGAACTTGGCGGGAGTGATCCGGCGATTATTCTTGATGATGCGGATCTTGAGCATGCTGCAACTGAAACGGCGTTTTCCAGGCTTATTAATGCAGGGCAGAACTGCATCGCGTCCAAGAGATTCATTGTGCTTGAAAGTGTATATAACCAGTTCCTTGGATTGCTTACAGCTCAGATGAATAAAATCAGGATGGGTGATCCGATGGATATGAAAGTAGATCTTGGACCCCTGGCCAGGTATGATCTTCGTGAAAATATCCATAGACAGGTTACAGAGAGTGTTGATATGGGAGCCGAACTGGTCACTGGAGGCAGTATCCCCGAACATCCGGGAGCTTTCTATCCTCCTACAGTACTCAAAGGCTGCAGAAGAAGCATGCCCGTCTTCGATGAGGAAACATTCGGACCAGGAGCAGCAGTCTGTTCTGTTAAGACTGAGGGTGAAGCTGTAAGACTGGCGAATGATACCTCCTACGGTCTGGGAGCTTCCATCTACACACGAAATACCCGAAGAGGGGAGAAGATAGCTCTTGACCTGGATGCGGGAGCATGCTTTGTAAACACATTTGTCCGATCTGATCCAAGGTTGCCCTTTGGCGGGATTAAACTATCCGGTTTCGGAAGGGAATTGTCCCGCAGCGGGATGCTTGAATTCACGAACTGTAAAACAGTTTATATCATGAATGGAGAAGTCAGCGATGAATTATCCTGAGTGCCCCTCGTGCGGGAACGAACTTTTCGATAAAACCGATCAATGTCCTTTCTGCGGTACCGATCTTCCCCGCCGGGTATTTCATCCTGCGGCTATGTCGAAAAAGCCTCAACTGAAGTTGGCCATATTGATCGGTGCGATGATGCTTATCACAGGAGCCGTCTCTATTTTTATCTTTATAATGCGGAGCGATATAGCCGCTTCTGGAAAAGAAAAGACAATCGAAGAGGTCATTCCTCAGGATACTGATGCACAGCACTGCCTTGAGAATATGTACAGGATACTGGATGCCGAGGATGACTATCTGGATCAGAATGGTCATTACACAGATAACATCGATGAACTTCATCGATTTGACAGTGCACTGGATATACTGTGCCCGGAAACCGGTCAGCCATACAGTATCATGGACATGAAGCATTCTGTTGAGGTGATATGCTCAGTTCACGGTGATATCTAGCTACTCTCCCAGGGAGCGATGGTAGACACGTATTTTCCGGTGGAGACGTTTATCGTAGAGTTTCCACATAGCCTGGATCTTCTTATTGTCTTCCAGTTCATGATTGCTTTCGGCGAATTCCATTTTCCTTTTGAAAGCGCTTTTTCCGATCTCGTAGGTCATGAGTGCATCCACTCCTTTGCCCTGGTATTCCGGAAGTATACCGGCAAGGTAGAAATCAAGGACCCTGCTTGTTTTCATCTCCCTTAGAATATGGATGAAACCGAACGGGAACAGCCTGCCCTTCGCCTTCTGGAAGGCCCCAGACAGATTGGGCATCGCGATTATGAACCCGACCAGTCTCTCTCCGTCAACAGCGAGTTTTATGAACTCCGGATCCAC
>JBDLJP010000201.1:0-4482 GCA_039714295.1 Candidatus Fermentibacterota bacterium | reverse complement strand
TGATTCCCTTTCGGAAAAACCTCAATTCCGGTCTTCTGCTGATTATTCTTATTGGCAGCCTTGCCGCAGCCATACTTGTGCGCGTATTCCTCACTGACACCAGAAGTCTGGTGGAGATGCGGAAGAGAACTCCTGTCCTGGGCACCTTCGCCACATACATTGTAATAGATGATACCCAGACCGCAGGACTGATTCTCGCTTCTATGGATTCCCTGGCAAGGCATCTGGACAACGAGCTGGGGGTTTACGGCAGCGGAGAGCTGTCTGATCTTAACAGCAGGGGATATGCCCTGATACCGGAACTATCCTCTGATATCAGGTACCTGCTTGAAAGCTCATTCTTCATTTCGTCCATCACCGATTCTCTTTTTGATCCGGCAATGGGCCTTCTGGTTGAATTATGGGGATTCCCGTCCGACCCGCACCTTCCCGACAGCGCAGATATCGAAAGCGCACTCGCCCGATCCGGACTGAGTAATGTAAGGATATCCGGAGACACGCTGATATTGAGCAGCGGTACTCTTCTTGATTTCGGAGCAATCGCGAAGGGATACGCAGCTGACAGGATCTACACTCTTGCCCGCGGGATGGGGGCACGGGCAGCGCTTGTCGAGATAGGCGGTGAGATACGCTGCGGAGGTGATTCAAATACGGCCAGGCTCTGGAGGCTTGCTGTCAGGAATCCCAGGGGCGACAATATCGTGGAGATGATAGAAATAGAGAACGGAGCGGTTGCGACATCGGGAGATTATGAGAATTACTTCTTCGATGACGGGACTCGCTTCTGCCACATTCTGGATCCCCGGACAGGTTATCCGGAAACGGGAATAGCCTCGGTAACAGTTGTTTGCGCGAATGCTGCGTTCGGTGATGCCCTTGCAACAGCCATCTCAGCAGGAGGTATTGACACAGCTGCCGATATACCTGATTCTCTTTTCACTCTGATCATAGTAGTGATGGAAGATGAGAATGGAGAAATCATCGAATGGAGAAGGAACTCAATATGAGGGAGCCCCGATGGTTCGCAAAGGATGAGAACGGATGGAAATGCCTTCTCTGTCCAAGGAACTGCTTTTTTAAGAAGAACTCATCATCCCTCGGGTACTGCAGGGTAAGAGGTTTTAAAGAGGGCAAACCGTATCTTCCGGGATACGGAGAATGCGTTTCCCTGGTAGTCGATCCTATAGAGAAGAAACCTCTTTATCATTTCCTGCCCGGTTCAAGCATACTGTCCACAGGTCCAGCGGGTTGCAATCTCAGCTGTGATTTCTGTCAGAACTGGTCAATATCCCAGAATAAAGGTGTTCCTACAAGGTATGCATCACCTGAAGATCTTACAGAGATGTCTCTGACAGGAGAGAGCAGAGGTATCGCTTTTACATATACAGAGCCGACTATCTGGTACGAATACATAGCTGATTCGGCTCCTCTTGTGCGTCAGAAAGGGGGCGCTGTTGTGATGGTTTCAAATGGGGAGATCAATCTCGATCCTCTTCTGAAGCTGATCGAGATCACAGACGCCTGGAATGTAGATCTTAAATCATGGTCGGACGGTTTCTACAATAAGCACTGCGGTGGAAACAGAGATACCGTACTTCAGACTATCAGGACACTTGCCCGGTCATCATGCCACCTTGAGATAACATTCCTGATTATTCCGCAGGAGAACGATGATCCCGGGGAGTGGAGGGAGATGGCTGAATGGATCTCCGGTGAATGCGGGTCTGATACAGTTCTTCACATATCACGGTACTTCCCCAGGTATAAACTCAGGCAGCAGCCTACCCGGATCGATACATTGCAAAAGGCAAGAGAAGTGTTCTCAAATAAACTGCATCATGTTTACATAGGTAATGTTGCCCTTGAGAAATCTGATACATTCTGCCCCTCCTGCGGTGCGCTCTGCATTGAAAGAAATCGATGGAGAGTCAGTACAGATGGCATGACAGATGGAAAATGCGCTTCCTGCGGTCATTCACTGAATATTGTCTATGAAATCGGATAAGGAATACCCATTTTTTCGTCTCAACGATCTTGCCATCCCTGTAGTTCTTTTCCTTCTTTTCCAGAGCTTTCCGGGAAGGGGGGAGGGTACATCCGGATGTCACCTGGAGGTTCATACAGGGGAATGTACCAGCCGGTACGAACTGCAGGCTGATTCGGTATTCAATGTCACAGGCAGCCTCGGTGAAATGCACATAACCATTCAGAACGAATCGGCAAGGATAACAAGCTCACCCTGCCCCGGTCAGGATTGTGTCAGGCAAGGCTGGCTTGGCAAGCCCGGTGATCTTGCCGTATGTGTTCCCTCAGGCGTTTTTATCGTAATAACTAGTGATGATGACAGTTTATCACCCGATGCCGTTTCGTACTGAAGAAAAGGTCGAACCAGGGACGGAGACGGACATCGTTTACGACACTTCTAGAGAATCAGAGTGTTCTATATTCCTGCAATCCCGCCTTGAGGATCTCAAGAGCAGATCTCATCTTGTTTTCCTCGAGAACGTAAGCAATCCTGATCTCATCAAGACCCAGTCCCGGTGTAGCATAGAATCCTTCAGCCGGTGCGACCATCGTAGTCCATCCATCTATGGAGAAGTCAGTAAGCATCCAGGCGGCGAAGTGATCGGTGTTTTCAACAGGTATCTTGATTGTCGCATAGAAAGCGCCTTCGGGCTTTTGGAAGAAGATTCCTTCTTTTCCATGCAGTTCCTCCATCAGTATATCGCGTCTGTTCTGATACTTTGACACAATTGAGGTGAAATACTCATCCGTCATCGATCTGTACATTTCGGTAGCACCATACTGGGAAAGTGTGGGAGGGCAGAGTCTCGCCTGACCGAATTTAACGAATGCTTTCATGAGTGATCCGTTGCGGGTTACAATATTACCGAGTCTTGCGCCGCATGAGCTGAACCTTTTGGAAATTGAATCCATCACTACAGCTCTTTCAGCGATCTCAGGATATTCCAGAATTGAAGAGTGTTCTCTTCCGTCGAAAGCAAAATCTCTGTACACCTCATCGGCAAGAAGATAGAGATTATATCGGGATACTATATCGGCAAGGTCGGCTATCTCTACATCCGTGAGTATTGTACCTGTGGGATTATTTGGATTGCATATCAGTATTGCTCTGGTTCTATCCGTAATCCTTGAAGTTATTTCCTCTGCAGGGGGGAGGTGAAAACCGTTTTCAGCTGAAGATGTAATAGGTACGAGTTTCACATCCGCAAGAGTGGCAAAACCGTTATAATTCGCATAGAAAGGTTCAAAACAAATAATCTCATCACCAGGGTCGCAAGTTGCCATCATAGAGAATATGACCGCTTCTGAGCCGCCGGTGGTTATCATCACCTGCTCCGGTTCGATGGAGATACCTGATCTGGAATAGTAACCGCATATGGATTCCCTGAGAGCGGGGATACCGATGCTCGGACCGTAAGCAAGTACAGTGTTCATATTGGATTTCACAGCATCCCAGAATTCAATCGGAGTGGGAATATCGGGCTGCCCGATATTCAGATGATGAATACCTATTCCCCTGCTGACCGCATCCAGCGCCATTGGAGCAAGTTTGCGGATAGGTGATTCCTGAATCTGATCGCCTCTTCTGCTGATACCGGGAGCTGTCATAGCTGATTATCCCTCCAAGAATGATTATACCGTTAGACAAATTTCAAAGAATACGAGAAAATCACACCAATATTATATTACAAAATCCCCGAAGACACCTGAGCGGTGATCCGTATTCCAACACACACAATTCTGTAATTTATCATCTTCTTAATTGGATGCAAAAAGAAACCCCGGATTTACCCGGGGCTTCTTCAGATGAGTGATATGTTGTCAGCTAGAAAGTTGCTTTAATACCACCCCAGGTATCACGCTGCAGCGGGGTTTCGATAACAGCGGTGAACTCGGTGATGTGGTAAATTGAAACATCTCTGTAAATCCAGAAGAATGAATCTGTATTGTTGCTGTACGTAAGGCCGTAAGAGCCGCTGACTGATTGGAATATGGGTGCAGAGCCGAGGAACGTCAGGTTGGCTCCGTCATACTCGTAGAAATAAAAATCAGTCCACGAATATCCTCCGATTACGATACCAAGATTAGGACCGAACGGGAAAACAGCAATACCGCATGAATAAGAAGCCGGACATTCCGGCATTGCCCAGGATGTTACATCACCGCCTGTCTGATCGCATCTGTAAAGTACTCTGTCAGCAGCATCCTGGCCCCAGATATAGCCAGTATCATCCATATCCATACCCCTTGGTTCGGCCCAGATGTTCGGGAACGCATTAGACCAAACAGCACCGCTGTACTTCCAGACATCGGTTCCTGATGCCCAGTCGTTTATGAAAAGTTCGTCTCCAGCGTTCCATTGGTATACAACACCTGTCACCTGGGGTACTTCAGGAGGAGCGGCAATGGAGTAATTCAGTGCTCCGTTTGATGGATTTAGATTGTAAATCAGATCAG
>JBDLJP010000200.1:0-4497 GCA_039714295.1 Candidatus Fermentibacterota bacterium | reverse complement strand
ACCCATCGAAAGCGCCTCATCGTTCCACGCGTCGAATTCATCAGGAGTTACATATCTCTCTACAGGCCAGTGGTCTCGAGAGGGTTGAAGATACTGCCCGAGCGTAAGCATTGTAACACCTCTTTCCCTGAGATCCTGCAGAGCTCTATTTATTTCTTCCCCGGTCTCTCCGAGCCCCAGCATGAGACCGCTCTTCACGGGAGTAGAGGGGGCAAACCTGCCGTACGATTCAAGAACTTCAAGGGACATATTGTAGAACGCTTCAGGTCTGATATCCGGGAAGAGCCGCTGAACAGTTTCGAGGTTGTGATTGAAGACATCAGGTCCTGAATCCGCGATTTCCTTAAGGGCATCCATACTTCCACGGAAATCGGGCGTGAGAACCTCGATTCCCGCCGAAGGTAGCTTCCTTCTTACTGCTTCAACGGTTTCGGCAAAATGACTCGCTCCCCCATCCGGGAGGTCATCTCTTGTCACAGATGTAATAATAACGTAACTGAGTTCCATCTCTGCCGCGGCTTCCGCCAGTCTTCCGGGTTCATGTGGATCAGGTTTATTGAGAACCGCATGGGAATGCTCGATTGCACAGTAACGGCATGACCTTGTACAAATATTCCCCAGTATAAGGAAAGTAGCGGTTCCGCGCTGGAAACAGTGCCCCAGATTCGGACACATCGCCTGCCTGCATACAGTATCAAGACTGTATTTTTTCAGTATGCTCCTTACTTTAGCTGCTTCTTCAGAGCCTCTGGATGGCATTCTGAGCCATGCGGGCTTCTTCTTATATGTCATTTCCGCATTCACTTTCAAGTTCGGATAATCGTTCTGTCTCAAGTTCTTGATGCGGCAGGTAAGAAAGAGATTCACCGGCGATTGCGGAGTAGCTTTCATGAAGCGCGTTCTCCATGTCAGATTCCTGAAGATCCGGATCGAACTCATGAATAGAGGCGATACCCGCTGTAAGGTGTTTCCTGAGAATATCCTTCAAAGCGGAAGGAGTATCGTTCGGAAGGTAATCCAGTAATTTTAACTGATCGTTTTCGAACAGTATTGACCCGTGCTCAAGAAAGACACCTCTGCTGCGGGCCTGAGCGCTTCCAACGAGTTTCCTGCCGTCAGCGGTTCCGATCTCCCATTTTCCGTGTGAAGTAAAGCATGGATTAGCAGCTTTTCTTGGACCGCCTGCCCTGTGCTTTTCCGTTGGGCATACTGAAACCCTGATTCCCAGCGAATTCATGGCTTTTACCATTGGCGCTGCTGTCTTTTTCAGGGCATCGCTTATTGAACCCGCTACAGCCGGGTGATCAGTTCTGGCAACTATACTGTACGTCAATTCGGTTTCATGCCATACAGCCCTGCCGCCTGTGGGTCTTCTTACGAGACCGTAACCGTCTGCAAGAAGCCTCTCTCTGTTAATTTCACGTTCAGTCCTTTGAAGTTTCCCTATTGAAACACAAGCAGGATCCCAGCCGTATGTTCTCAGAACAAAATCCCATCTGTTTTCTCTCACAAGCTCCATCATATATCTGTCGAAAGCCATATTCCAGTTTCCGTCATGTTTTCCGGTCGCGAAATGTACCGCTTTCAAGTGTGCCTCCTGTTTGCGTTTTCCTCATTCGAGAGTGGAACTATTGTCAATTTGCGCAGTAGATGCTAGATGATGATAATACACCCAACGGTATATTCAGAATGGTGATAAATGAAAACTATATTATTTGCTGTAATTACAATTGTTATACTGCTTCCGGCTTACTCATCGGACGAGGTCTACCGCGACGCCGGAGCTGGAGCTTTCAGTTTCCTAAAAATCAATCCGGGCGCGAAAGCTGCCGCACTCGGCGGAACAGGCCTCCTGAACAGCGGTAACCTTGCAGTTTTCACGAATCCAGCTCTTCTTGCATCGACGGATACAGGATCTTTATCTGCAGGTCACAATCAGTGGCTCGGTGATGCTACGCAGAACTTTCTTTCATGGAATTTCAGCCTCAACAGGATTAAGTGCGCCCTCGGAACACGCTTTGTATATGTGGGAAACCTTGAAATGCGCGAGTCGGCAACATCCGAGCCTGTCACAACCTTTTCCGCATGGGACATATCCATCCATGCGGCAGCCGGTATCAGACTGGGGATATTCGATCTGGGCATGGGCATAAAGCTTCTCCGCGAAAAGATATGGATGGAAAGCGCTACAGGATTCGCTATCGATGCGGGTGTAGTCATACATCCTCTGGATGGTCTCGATCTTGCCGCTTCACTGCAGCATATGGGACCTTCGGTTACAATGGTGGATGACGATTTCAGGCTGCCCGCCACATGGAGACTTGGCGGAAGATACAGTTTCCATTTCCCTCTGGGCGATGCAGCCGTATCAATGGAAGTCGGAAAACCCCTTGATAATGCGCTTTCAGCTGGCAGCGGCATCGAATACACTCCTCAGAAGTGGTTGAAACTCCGATTCGGAATGAGATTCATGGACGATTCAAGAGACTTTACATCAGGTATAGGGCTTTCTGCGGGCAGCTGGACTCTTGACTACGCTTTCGTTCCCACGGACTACTCTCTGGGTACAGTACACCGGTTCACCCTGCACAAGTCACTCTGACAGAATGAGAATACTCCTTACAAACGATGTTGGATACGATCAGCCCGGTCTGATCGAACTTGAAAACCTGCTTAAGCATAATCACGATGTATGGGTTGTTGCTCCGCTTCATCACTGCAGCGGCACCAGCCATGCTCTTGGTCTTTACTCTTCAATGGAACTAAAGGAGGAAGGCTACAGGAAATGGTCCCTTGAGGGCACCCCCACGGACTGTGTTAAGATAGCACTGATGGAGGTTATGAAAGGCAATCCCCCGGATCTTCTTATTTCCGGTATCAACCCCGGCGCCAACCTCGCGAACAATGTATTCTATTCGGGAACCGTAGCTGCTGCCACAGAGGCCGCTCTCTGGGACATCACATCAATCGCGATCAGTGTTCAGGTTACCTCACCCGACCGGACACCTTTTTTCAGAACAGCATCATCTGTTCTCCAGGCACTCCTTGAAAAAGGCATTGCAGAGAAAATACCTGAAGGGACCATCCTCAATATCAACGTACCGGAGGTTGAGCCCGATCAGATCGTCGGCATGGAATGGACAAGAATGGCTCGTTTCTCTCTTGACATATCCTTCCGACAGCTGGAACCCGGAAGGGTTTTCGCATACGACAGGTACCGTTCTCTGCCTGTTGTCGACCGTGTGGATTCGGATGTTGATGCCCTCAGCAGATCCATGGTAAGCCTGACCCTGCTGGATTCAAACAGGACATCCAGCGCTGTACCGCCAGATCTGGAGCTAACTTACGGGGGCAGCTGATATTGTATCTGTTACTTCTGATTCTCACATCGATACCGGATGCAGTCTACATGGAACACAGCGTTACTCTCGACTGTTCATCCCCTGAATCAGGTTATATAGAAACCACGCGTGAGGTCATTGTACCCCTCACATCCGCAGGTGTCGAGCGTTACAGTAAAATTGCCGCATCATTCAGGAATACCTGGGAATCACTGGATATTAACGCTTCCATCAGCCATTGGCGATCCGGAAGGGGGGAAGACTCCGCGATACTGCACGAAAATCCGCACAGTTCGCTTCTGCAAAGCGGCAGGCTTGAGAGTTCGCTCAGACAGGTTATTATCGAGTTTCCCGGAATTGAGATAGGTGACACTCTAGAGGTTGAGATAATTCGCAGGATCAGCCATCTCCCCATGGGAGATTATTATTCATACACTTTCTATGCTTCCTCAAGGGACAGCATTCATAATGGGATATTCAAAGTTCTATGGCCTCCGGAAAGAGAAATTCATATTCAATCGGAAGGGGTATTTGAATTTCAGGATTATACTCTTGAAAACGGAACGGAATGCATGATCTGGAAGTCCGCACCGCAGTTCCCTGTACCTTACCTGCCCTTTTCTCCCGATCCTGCCTCAATCAGTTATTTTGTCACGGTTTCCAGCCATTCCCCCGATGATGTAAGCAGAGGACTATATTCCATTCTCGACCGGAACTGTATGGTTGACTCTTCAGCTCTTGCCGATTCCATCATTGAAATTGCCGGAAATAGACCTGAGAACCTCTGTGCCTGGGTCTCAGACGAGATCGATTATCTCAGCGGCAACTGGGGATCTGATCCCGGCTATTCACCGCGAAATCCTGCTGAAACACTCCATGATATGGCCGGTGTATGCAGGGATAAAGCAGTTCTGCTTCTCTGGCTTCTTCGCAGAGCAGGGTACATTCCTGCTGCAGTACTGACATCCCTGTCAGGAGACATAGGATCTTATCCGGGCTCCAGAAGTTTTGATCATATGCTTGTATCAATCAAGGACTCCAGCGGCAGGACTCTATTTCTTGACCCGACAAACTCTTTTGCTTCCGAAGGTTATACTTATACACTAAGAGGAATGGGATACCTGCCCCTGACCCCATCGGGTTCCTCTATTGAGCA
>JBDLJP010000199.1:0-4515 GCA_039714295.1 Candidatus Fermentibacterota bacterium | reverse complement strand
GTTCCTGATCAAGCAGCATTGCTCCTAAAACGCTCTTCTCGGCATCCAGGCTCTGGGGCGGTCTGAATCCCTTTTCCTCCGTCATGCTCATTCCTTCCCGACTCTTGGAAGACCCAGTTCATCAAGGAGTTTTCTCAGCGCTTTCATATCCTCCCATACAGGTCTTTTCAATGCATCGGTTCTTAAAAGGGCAGCCGGGTGGTAGGTCGGAATGACAGGGATATCACCGTACCTGTGTACTGCCCCTCGGAGCTTGCCTATCCCTTCATTGCTTCCCGTCATTGTTCTGCTGGCGGGAGCGCCCAGAGAGACTATGACTCCCGGACGCATAATTCTTATCTGCTCTTCCAGTATCCACCAGCAGGCGGCGACTTCATCTTTTGAGGGCGTTCTGTTTCCGGGCGGTCTGCACTTCACGATATTCGCGATGTACACAGAATCTCTATCCAGGTCAATTGCAGCCAGTATTCTATCCAGAAGTTTCCCCGCGCGGCCTACGAAAGGCTCCCCCTGAATATCCTCATTGGCACCGGGTCCCTCACCTATGAAGAGTATCCCCGCGGAAGGGTTTCCTGCGCCCATAACTATTGTATTTCGCTCTTCACAGAGTATGCAGCCCCGGCAGTCGCCTACTCTTGAGACGAGAGCATCCAGTTCGAGAGGTATGTTTCCGCTTTCCTCCGCGGTTATCGAAACACTCTTTTCTCCTTTTAATTCGGCTATCCATTCGGGAAGAACAAAAACTTCATCCAGATCAAAACTTGCCACCGAATTCCAGAACGGGTCTTTTCTGCCTCCGGGTGCGCCGGCATCCCTGCTTTCAGTCATTAATCTTCATTGCCTTTCATTAAATACCTGCCCATCGCAGCGGTCAGAAGCTCAGCAATATACATTTTTGAAGAGCGCCTGACTTCCAGGGAGGTGCCGTCGTTGAAAAAGAGTTTTCCCTGGTTGGAGGAGACCTCCATCCCGGCTCCCTCTACATCACCGGGATTATAGAAAATAGCGGCTGCCCCCTTGCGTTTCATTTTTTCAAGCGCCCGCTTTTCTCCATCGGGTCCGAATTCAAGGGAGAAAGCCATCACAGGGCACATGCTGCCGATCGTACTGTCAAGCTCCTTCAGAATATCCGGAGTTGACTCAAGCTCGATACTGACATTCCCCGATCTCCTGATTTTCCCGTCATGAAAAGCGGAAGGTCTGAAATCCGAAACTGCAGCCGCCATCACCAGAAGGTCGGCTTTGGGGGCTTCAACAAGCAGGATCTCAAGCATTTCCTCCGCCGTTTCAACGGAGATCGTCTCCACTCCTGCAGGACGGGAGATACAGGCAGGACCTGAAACGAACAGGACATCAGCACCGGCATCACGGAAAGCCATCGCCATACTGCACCCCATCAGACCGCTTGATCTGTTGGAAATGAATCGAACGCTATCCATAGGTTCCCTTGTGGGTCCTGATGTAACAATCACCCTTTTACCGCGCCAGTGTTCAAGACCTGCAAATCGATCGGGAGTAAAAGCTCTTGCTTCCGCAGGAAAACCGGTGTTAAGTATTCTAAGCCTCTCGCCCAGAAGTATTGATTCAACCTCAAGAAGGGAATCCTCCAGACGGCTGTTGCAGATATAGTAATCAAACGAACCTATCCAGCTGATCTCCCATGCCGCCGTTTCCAGCCTGCGCTGAACTACATCCGGATCATCTGTATTTCTGGAACTGAGCCTGCCGGAGAGTATTTCAGGGGACGAGGTAAGGATGAAGATGAGTACCGAAGCTGGAAATGCGTCCTTGATCTGCAGGGCTCCCTGAACATCAATGTCAAGAATGATGCTCGCTCCGCAGGCAAGTTTTTCCATTACCCATTCTCTCGAAGTTCCGTAAAGATGCCCGTGAACCTCCGCATACTCAAGGAAATAGCCGCTTTCTATCTTTCCATGGAACTCTTCCCTGCTAACGAAGAAGTAATCTTCCCCTTCGACCTCCGAGCCGCGCAGCGGTCTTGTTGTTGTTGAAACTGAGAATGACGTAAAGTTGAATTTCTCGATAAGGTGATGCGCAAGGGTAGTTTTACCGACCCCCGAAGGTCCGGCGAGCACTATCAGCTGACCGGGAGAACTATTCAATATTCGCAGCCTGTTCCTTAAGAGATGAGAGAATGTTTTTCATTTCTATAACCTTGAGCGACTGTTCCGGATCGTCAACTTTTGCCCCCATAGTATTCAGTTCCCGGTGCATTTCCTGGATAAGAAACTCCAGCTTCCGACCGGCGGGACCGTTATCTGAATCTACTACCTCAATCGCATAGTCAAGGTGGCACATCAGTCTCTGTACCTCCTCGGTTACATCGGATCTGTCCGCGAGAAGAGCAAGTTCCTGCATCATGCGATCTTCATCCAGCCCTCTATCATCTACGAGATCGGAAATTCTCTTTTTCAGCCGGTCATATCTATCTGTTACGGTTTCCCTCTGCTGCGCCAGAACGGGAGCGGTAAGTTCTCTGATGTTCAAAAAGCCTTCGCGGAAAAGGGGTGCAAGTGCCGTTCCCTCCCTGCGCCGGTTCTCTCGAAGCTCTGCAAGTGCCCCGGACATGGCTGTCATGAATGCTTCCGCAAGTTCATCGCGATTGAGCATAGAAGGGTCAGTTCTTGTCACTACTCCGGGCAGACCCAGAAGCTCACCGGCGGATATGCTGCTTACACTATCGTTTTCCTGTGAAAGACGCTCCGCAGCGGCAATATACAGACCGGCTGTCTCCATGCTGACCGATACACGGGAATTTCCGTTTTCGCTCAATTCAACGGACGCATCCAGTCTTACGCGCCCGCGGTCGAACATGCTGCCGATGGTTTTCCTCACCTCGGATTCCATTGCGGAAAACACTTCAGGCAGTTTCAGTGAAAGACTGAGACTTTTATGATTAAGCGATTTAGCCTCAACCATTACGGTAAAACCGTCACCAGCGGTTTCTGCCCGACCGAAGCCTGTCATAGATTCCATAAAATATCCCCTCAGTGCGGCGACTCGTACAACATCATACAGTAGGAAGTATATTAAACATAATTTAATGATATCACCAGTCATCACTCAAGAAAGGAGTCTTCGGTGGACGGTGTTTTTCTGAGTGCCCTTGTGCCGCTCCTTAAATATCTGGTCATGGGAATGAAATGCAGAAAGATCGGCTCACCATCGAAGGACGGTTTCGGTCTGATGTTCGATGAAGGCATTCTTGTCCTGAATGCCAGACCGGATTCTCCGGGACTCAGCTGGAGCAGCGATGTAAACATGACAGAGCTCTCCTCCGGGGCATGGAGCCATCATATCGAAGGCGCGATAATTCAGGATATCATCCAGCCGGGTGCGGACAGGATACTGCAGATACACTTCAAAAGCGGATTGATCTATGGGAACTCCGATGTTACACTGATCTTCGAGGCAGCAGGACGAAATGCCAATGTGATCCTGGTCAGAAGCGAAGACAGAAGAATTCTAGCCTGTCACAGGAAAGTACCCTCAGAAAGAAGCAGGTACAGAACCGTAGCACCGGGACAGGTATACGTGCCGCCGCCCTCTTCAGGTCTCTCACCGGGGTCATGGAGCTCTTCAATTGAATTGAAAGAATCAATAAGGAATGAGAAAGTATCTCCAGCCCTGCTCTACAGATTACTCGAAGGTGTAGGCCCGGTTACCGCCAGAGCCCTGCTGCGTCATGCGGAACTCAGTGAAACGCCTTTGTTTGAAACGGTGACGGAACTGGAGAGAGCTCTGCTGGAGCAGGATTTCAGCCCATGGGAGGGACCGGACGGTCCGCTTCCCATTGAGCTGGCCGATGGAGAACCGATTGAGAATCCTCTCTTCATGAGGGCGGCTGAAAAAAACACTTCAGGCATCAGAGAGGACAGGCTTGAAACATGGACGCTCATTCTCCGCAGAAGATTGTCTGTCCTGCGGAAAAGGCTGACAGGTGTGGAAACAGCTCTGGATGGTCTGGTATCCCCGGAGAAGTACAGAACATGGGGCAGCCTTCTCCTTTCGGCAGAGGATAATTCAAGAAAAGGCTTAAGAAAGATAGAGCTCAAGGACTGGAACGGCAGCGAACACACAATCCCCCTTAAACCCTTCAGATCGCTTAAATCGAATGCCACCAGATTTTTCAGAAAGGCATCCAACACTGGAAAGGAAAGGCGCAACCTCGAGGAACACAAGCTCAGTGCCCGGAAGGAAATAGAATCTCTGGAAATATCCCTGAACGCGGCATCCGGTCTTACAGTTGACGAACTCGAAGCAAGCATCAGGAATTACAGAAGGAAAGTCAGCGAACAGGATGACCGGAGGAAGAGAGCAGAGGCGAAATTGCTCAGCGGCGGCTGGAGGTGCTTCTCGGGAAGAAATGCCCGGGAGAACGAAGAGGTTACTTTCAGAATCGGAAAACGGGGTGATCTATGGTTCCACGCAAGGAGGTATCCGGGAGCGCACGTGATTCTAAAACTCGACGGAAAAATGGACAACCCCCCGGCT
>JBDLJP010000198.1:0-4549 GCA_039714295.1 Candidatus Fermentibacterota bacterium | reverse complement strand
TCCGCCTTGTTATTCATTTGGGATTTCTCCGGCTTTCTTAAGCGCGATCTTGGCCATTATCGGTCCTACGATCTCGAAAATGATGCTTGTTGCGGTGAAAGTTGTCAGCACTGCGGCTCCTATCAGAACACCCCGTTCACCAAGCTGCGAGAACTGTTGAGATACCACAATGGACAAACCGATTGCAACTCCTGCCTGGGAGAGCAATCCTATTCCGAGGTATTTTCTGATGATCGGTCCGGCCTTACCAATGACTGCACCAAGTCTCGCGCCGAAAATCTTACCTGTTGACCTTGCCAGGATATAAACAAGTCCGAGCAGTCCGAGTGAAGGCAGAGATCCGATTTTGAGATGTGCTCCTGCAATGAAGAAGAAGAGAATGAATATGAGCGGCATCAGAGGACGCATTCTTGTGGCCACTGAACTTGTCATGCTTCGCGAAGTGTTGGAAAGGACGAAACCCAGAACCATAGGTGTTAGAATAGGAGAGAAGCCATAAGTTAAAGCTGATCCTACAGCCAGACAGACGAATCCAAAGGTCAGGGCGGGAATATTATTCTGCGAACGTATGAGCGATACTAATCTTGAGTAGATAAAACCCAGTAAAAGACCCACGACGATACTCAGGAATATTTCCCTGGCAGGTTCTAATGCGGTTGCCAGGAGATCGGTGGATCCTCCCGTTTCAGATGCAAGGATGGCTTTGCTTGCGGCTGATGCGAATCCGAAGATCAGAATTGCAATACCGTCGTCAAAGCCGACAACAGCATACATGGCCTGAGTAAGGTCACCCTTCGCCTTGTATTCCTGAATAACGGCAACAGTACCCGCAGGAGCTGTAGCAGGAGCCATTGCACCGAAGATAAGAGCGAATGCCCAGTCGCCACCGGTAACCAGCAGCACCGCAGCAGTTACCAGAAGAAATGCCAGAAGCGTTTCACAGAGCAGGATCGCAGTAATACTTTTTCCAAGCCGTTTAAGAACGTTCAGATTCAGCTCCGAACCGATGCTGAAGGCAACAAAACCAAGAGCGATATCCGGAATGAAGGAGAGATTCCGAAGCACAGATTCATCGAAGACCTTGAAGACCGATACGCCAAGTAATGCGCCGGCTATCATGAAGCCTATGAGAGAGGGGAGACCTGTTTTTCTTGCAAGTTTTCCTGAGTAAAGGCCGGCTACAATCGCAAATCCGACAAGTGCAATGACAGAAACGTTCATTTCAGCTTTCCAGGGAGCCTGAAACCGATTGAAGCTCAGATACTGTAACCATTACGTCATTCCTGTGAGAAAGGGGGCCGCAGATGAACTCGATATTCCGCACGACAGCATTTACCAGTTCATTCTGGACAACTGAAATGATGATCCTGTTGAACTGCTGAATGTCCGTATTCCAGAATCCCGCAAAGAACGGGCTTTTCATCAGGAATCCGGTGGATTCATGCGCATCCATTACCATAGTCGAGGAAGTTTCATCAGAAGCGAATACCTGAAGAAGCTCATCGAATACAGCTTCATCCTGGACAAAAACATGAATCAGCATCTTACCTGATCCGGGTTCATTTGATGAACTCGGAGAGATTCTTGTTTTAAGCGTATCTATTGCATCGGGGACCGTCGAAACTTCTCTCAGCGATTCTCGCAATTTTCTGTCCCTGAAGGCCTGCGCCAGGGAAGACAGCAATTTGAGATGTGTCCTGGGTTCGTTCTCAGGGCCAATAACAAAGGGGAAGAGGTACACTTTCTCCCCATCTGGAGCATTGAAATCAATACCTTCGGATAGAATTACAAGACCAGCAGTGAACTCAGATAAAGCGGACAATCGGCAATGAGGGATCGCAACACCATGCCCCCAGGCGGTAGAGGAAAGCTGCTCCCGGTCAGACAGAGCCTCAAATATCAGATCCTCGGAGATGCCGCTCATTGAATCCGCTCCTGAAGCGATTCGGGCAATGCAGCGGAGAAGTTGCTCGTCCGATTCGGGAGTACAATCCAGAGAGACCGTATCAGATTTAATTAAGTCCGATAATTTCATAATTGCCTCCAGATTACGAATATGCGCAACGCTACTATGCTATTTGCTTAAAACAGTTCTTACAATTCCGGTCAACTCTCTTAGATCCTCAATTGTCGTAACCATGCCGGGATCGATAAAATCTTCCCTCTCAGCTGCCCAGGTACGATCGCGTGCCACATGTACGGCAGCAGCGCCTGCAGAAAGGGCGGGATTAATGTCAGAACGGGGGCTGTTGCCCACGATCATGCAGTTCCGGGGTTCAACATCGGCGTACACAAGGACATCACGCAATGCGTTAACATTCTTAACAGGCACTATCCGAAGTTCATCAACGTAGCTGCTCAATCCCGACCTTTCGAACTTATCTGTTTGATGATCTTTTTCACCCATTGTGTAGACAATTGTTTTTAACGGAAGGCTGATTAGATCTTCCAGTGTGCTGATCACACCTGGATAAAGGATTACCGGATGGTCGAGAAGATTCTTCTGGATATCGTCCATTGCAGTCTGTGCCCACGAAGGCGGAGCAGGAACAATATCCAGCATTATAGTGCGAAGAGTATCCATATAAGGTCTTGCTCCGTAGCCGGTTATTGCTAATCTCTCAATATCTCTTCTATGTACTGTTCTGCGCACTTCTTCCTCAGGAGCACCCAGCGCTGTCATCATGCTGAGAAAATCATGCTCAGTTCTTTCGAAGAAAAGCGCGCTTTCCCAGAGAGTATCATCAGCATCGAGAAGAAGAAGAAAATCTTTCATTCTCAAATCGTCTCCCTCAATAAATAATTCAGGAATATGAATATACTAAAAATAATGGATAATTCATACAGAATGATGCTCTGGAAGAAGTGGTACTGGAGTTAACGCGTACTCTGAATACTTCTATGAGGGCTATATATCGTGTTCATGGCGGATTGAATATGGAGCTGCTTTTGCGGGATCAGGCCGCGCAGTTAACGGAATATGATGAACTTCGGATAAGATTAAGACAGATAGATAAAAGAATGACGCATGAGTTGCAGTGGTGTTTCATGCATATACCTCCTGAATCTTCATATAGACATGAATAAGTGATGTTGTCCTAATGGGGGTAAAGGCATTCACAGACGTTAACGCGAATGCATACAGCTGCGTAAACAAAATTTGCGAATCTCTGACTGTTATGATGCTTAATTCAATATTGACCTGTACTTAATGTTTGTGCAAATTACAGAATGCTGTAATTAGTTTTAACATGCTCACAAAGTAAAGGAGATAACCATGTGATCAGAATGCGTGGCTGCAGGATGTAGTGAATAACCCCACCAAAGGAGATAACATTGAAAAGACTGTTCAAGTCTGCCGTAGTAATCCTTGTTCTGACATCAATCTTAATCATTCCCGGTTGCGGATCGAACGCTGAGCAAACTCAGCCTGAAGATACTGTAACAGAACCGGCAGTTGACCTGACAGTGGAAGTACCGCTGCTTCAGGTTGGACACTGTAACCATGATCATCACTCCGCAGTATTCATTTCAGCGCTCAGAGGCGCGGAGATGAAAGAGCTGTACGGTATATATCTTGAGCCCCTCGGCGAAAGCTTCTATGCCCTTGTGGAGGATAACAGGAAGATCCTTGAGATTCAGTTCGTGCAGTCACAGGGTGCGATCAATGTTCCCAATAATATGGTTGCCGGATTGTTCGACATTGGTTTCGGAGGAGTCATCCCGTTCGCTGCAAGTGCGGATCAGGGAAGCGGAGTACAGATAATCAGCCCGCTTCATAGCAGAGGTGATATGCTTGTAGTTGCTGAGAATAACCTGGAGGTAAATGACTGGGATAGTTTCATAGAATGGGCAGGGAGCAGCGAAGAACCGCTTGTCATTGGATACAAGAGCCCCAAGGCGGTTGCTCTGCTTATTTTCGAATCCGCACTTAACGCCGAAGGCGTGAAATGGAGTATGCAGGGTAATCCCCAGCCCGGTTCTCAGATACTTCTCTTCAACGCACAGGGGCAGCCCAATCTTAACCCGGCGCTCCAGAACGGGACAATACACGGTTACGTTTCCAACAATCCATCATGCGCGCTTGCAGAGCATAACGACATCGGTAAATGTGTTGCCGAGCTGTCTGACCTTCCGCCGGGTGATTTCGCAAATCATCCATGCTGCGCTATCGCCGCTACTGGAACTGCGATTCAGGAAAAACCTGAGGAGATCGCTGCAGCTCTCCGCCTCTTTGCCGCAGCCACTGACTATATCAACAACAATCCTGAAGATGCTGCAGAAGCCGCAGCGGAATGGATAGGCAATCCCGTTCAGGTTGAAGCAGTATCTATGGCAACCAGCGGTTACGATATGCGGGTTTCTGAAGGCTGGCTCGAAAATATGAATGCGATCGTCGGGAACATGAGGAACCTCGGAGCTTTCACAGGACCGCTTGCTGTCGAGGACAACGATGCCAGTGCAGCGTTCCTGTACGATTTTTCATTAATGCCTGATAACCTGAGGTAAACGATATATCTTCCGGTAATGCGGTAACCCGCACAAAGCG
>JBDLJP010000197.1:0-4585 GCA_039714295.1 Candidatus Fermentibacterota bacterium | reverse complement strand
CACAGCAATGACACCGACTTTGGTTCCATGTCTTCTATAGTGAGTTATAAGACGGTTTGTAAGCGTACTTTTTCCGGCTCCCGGTGGGCCTGTAATCCCGACAGTAAGACATGAGCGCTCCGGTGTGTAGAGCGAATGCAATATCGATGAAGCAAGAGGATGACCGTTTTCGACCATAGAAAGAACTCTCGCAAGACCTCTCTGGTCATTGCTTTGTACTCTATTCACGAAATCGTATGCCTTGCTGGACTGCAAGTCTAACTCCGACCCGACTGCTCCTGCGGGTGGTTCAGCGGGTCTGGATTTCCTGCTCAATGAAATCCACAACTTCGACTGCGGGGGTTCCCGGTGTGAATATTGCTTTGAATCCCGCTTTTTTCAGCCCGGGGATATCTTCCTCCGGGATAACACCGCCGCCAAAAAGGACTATATCCGAGCCGCCCCTGTCTGCAAGAAGCCTGGCTACCTCAGGGAAGAGGTGGTTATGCGCTCCGGAGAGGAGGGAGAGACCGACAAAGTCAACATCTTCCTGAATGGCTGCGTTGGCGATTGCTTCAGGTGTCTGGCGAATTCCGGTATAAATAACTTCCATACCTGCGTCTCTCAGTGCTCTCGCTATATATTTAGCTCCGCGGTCATGCCCGTCCAGACCGGGCTTTCCGATCAGAATTCTGATTTTGCGATCCATTACCGCCTCCGGTTATTTTCGATGCGTTAAGCCCGCTGCTCTGCAGCGGAAGATCCTGTTAATCAGTTGTCAATCTGCCTTCGTTGAAACACTTCCCGAAAGCTCTTTCAATCATCATAATATAATTGTCTTTAATATTCTATGCATAACCCTAATCAGGAGGTCTCAGTTTGAAGAGCATCAGTCTTGTTTTGTTCGTACTTGCGGCGATTTCATTCGCAGAAGTAAGTGGTGATATGATCGAGGGATACCTTAACCAGATCGGAGAGGAACTGATCTACGAAAGAGTAGATAATGAATTCATGCTGCTCGCCGAGACAGAGGATGGATCTCAGGTCCCCTACATGTACATTCTTGCCGACCCGGAAATGGAGGGTTGTCTGCTTGTAGCTCTCACTCCTGGTGTATTACCTTCCTCCGGAGCCGAGAGAACCGCAGGTCTTGAAACCATCGCACAGCTTAACTGGAACAACACATGGGTCAAGTTCGCAATTGATCCCGAAACTGGAGAGATATCAGCCATGTACACTTTCTCCACGGAGAATGGGGTCGGATACGAATCCTTCGCAATAATGCTCAACCTTCTTCTTGGCACGGTAGACGAAAACTGGGATAGACTTCTTGCTATCTGATTTCCTGTAACAGGGGGGATTCAATGTTCGGCAATATTGCTATATGCTGCGGCAGAGCCAGCCAGACGCTCGGATTAAGAATATGTGAGATCCTCGGGATAGAACCCGAACCTATGGATTTCGTACAGTTCTCCAACGGCAATCTTATGGTTAATTTCATTGGCGAGACCGTCCGCGAAAAAGATGTATTCGTAATACAGTCTGGAGAACGGTCTATTTTTCAGGACAGGGAAGCGGCCTTCGGTACCGTTTCGGGAGACATTCTGGAACTGCTGCAGATGATCTATGCTTTAAAAGACAGTGCAGGAAGGATAACCGCGGTAACACCTTATTTCCCGTACGCAAGAAGCGACAAAAAGGATAAACCCAGGATAGCTATAACCGCCAAAATGATATTCGACATGCTTGAATCGATCCAGGCAGACCGTGTTCTTACGATGACCCTGCACTGCCCCCAGAGCCAGGGCTTCAGTAACATCCCGGTTGACCAGCTGCATGCGGATGAGGTTTTTCTTGACAAGATAGTCTCATTCGGTTCGGATAAACTCGCTTTTCTGGCTCCCGATTCAGGCAGCATTATGAACAATGATTTTCTCGCGATGCATGTGGCCCGCTCCCTGAAGGAAGCCGGACGATCTCCCGATATCCAGACAGGTTATGTTAAAAAGGTCAGGATTGACGACAGCGAAACTCCCCACATTAAAACAGTGGAAGGCATAGACGACCTCACCGGCAGAACGGTCATCATGAACGATGATGAGACTCTATCTGGTAAAAGCCTGGTAATGTCTGCTGAAATTGCTCTTGAAAGAGGAGCGGAAAATGTCTATGCTTTTGTTACTCACGGTATCCTGTCCGGCAATGCAGTTCGCAGGATTGAGGGCAGCCCTCTGACCAAGCTTTATGTCACCGATACTGTCGAATTCGATACCCGGGCAGCTGAAAAGGTTATTGGGGGGGCTGTCACTAAAATTGAAACCCTTTCAGTCGCCAGGATATTCGCTGAGGCAATAAAACGAACACATGAGGGAAAGAGCCTGAGTTCACTATTCCTCGGAAAATAGCGATCTCCGGAAGGCCCTTTCTGTATTCCTGGAAAGAGGTCAGATGGAACCGATCAGTTTTGAAACATACACTGAACTTCATGCGGATGCGGTTGCCAGAATGTGGTCCGAGAGCAGAGAGGGCTGGCCTCCGGGGTTCCTCGGTGCATCCGAATTCACAGCCGATAGTATTGAGATGGAAGAGAATTCTTCCGGCAAACTGTTTACCGTGCTTGCCATGGAGAACGCAAGAGTTGTGGGTTACTGCCGCACAACTCCTTACGGCGGAGAGCCTGATGCGGCATACGTTGCGCTTCTGAATGTTGTTCCAGACCTTCACGGAAGAAGAATCGGTAAAAAACTGCTTCTGGACGCCGTCCGAAGAACAGCGAAAGACGGATATTACAGGATAGATCTTCACACCTGGCCCGCAAACCTGAAAGCCATGCCGCTTTACAAAAAGACAGGGTTCTTCTGGGTACCCGACAGTATGGTCTATATGCAGAACTACATGCCGTTCCTTCTCGGCAGAACTGAATTCAGAGATTTTCTTGGGGGCAGGGACTGGTACGACTGCTTTGTCCGCGAACTGGAAGTTGAGCCTGATGAGCAGAGAACCGAGTCGGGACGGGAAGTATTCAATTACCATTTTAGTATTGATGACAGACATTTTCAGGCTGAATTTGATCGCAGAGGAAGGATTCTCTCTTCAATCAAATCCCCTTCATTGTCTGTTTCGGTGAAGCGAAACAGCGGAAAAATCTTCTACGGAAAACCTGTCTGGATCACTTTCGAGGGAAATTCCCTCCAGCGGGAACTGCAGATGGATTCACATAAATACCTTACCGCGCCCGAATCCGTAACACTTGATGAAGCTCTGGAGGGTTTTGATGTCATTCCGGAACCGGTGGAAGTTCCAATTCCGGATAGAGACAGGTCTCCAAGAATATCCGCTTTGCTTCCCGGCATCAATCAGCTTTCAATCGGAATAGGCATAAGGGCGGAAGAACCTCTTTCGATTCTCTCTTCAGCTGTGCGCAGGCTTTCCCCGGGACAGAGAGAACTCTCTCTTGATATCAGGAAGCTTGTCAAATCAGATTCTTTCAGGCTGGAGGCAAGCCTTGATGGAGAAGCCTTCCTGAACGAAAACTACACTCTTGAGGACTGCATTATTCAGCAGGTTCGCATTCCCCTTCCGCAACTTTCAAACGGATCGAACGAACTGGGGCTGACTCTCTACTATGACGGAAAGGCAGGGGTTGAAGAGAAAATAATCCTTGTCTCCGGTCCCATCAGTGGAACCCCTGAAGCCTTCCTTACCCGGAAGGCTGCGGTTATCGTTGGAAAGGACTGTACTCTTGCTGTATCAAGAACGGGCGTATGGGGATCTATATGGATACCCGGTGAAGATGACAGGGAGAAGATAGCTGGAACCATAAATATCTCCGCAGGACCGCCTTACTGGAACTCAGATCTGCCTCACCAGGTGTACGATATGAGTGTAGAGAACGGTGAAATCGCAGCTGAGACAGTATGGCCATCAAGACCGGGGTTGAAGCACCAGATCCGATACTGCATGAACGCGGCGGGATTTCTGAGGGTTGAAAGCAGTGTCATTAACGAATCCGCGACTGATCAGAAGGTTAGCTTCATCGCTAATTGGCGTGGACGATTTCCCTTCACTGCCGGAAAAAGGATAATCCCCCTGAAAAAGGGACTATTAGTATGTCCTGAAGTCTACAACCAGATTCCCGATACCTCAGAAGACTACCCGCGGAATTCGGAAGACCTGGCTGCCCCCTGGCTTGCGGTATCCAGCGACACAATGATCCTGATGGCATGGTTTCCCGGCTGGTTGAAACTGCAGTTCGGCAGACCCGAGACGGAAGATATGATCATTGCTCCCGGGGAAAGCGCTGCCTCTCCACTGTTCAGCGTTCTTCTCCAGAGAGGGGAGCTGAAAGATCTTCTGATTGCTGCGCGCATACTTGGCTGGGATACCGGACCGGCTTTGGAGCAGCTTGATTTTATTGATCACAATATAGAACCTGTTATGCGCGAAGATTACAAATTGCAGCTTTCGCATAACCTTCGGGGAAAACGAAATGGAGCCATATCCCTGAACGGCAGCCTTATAACCGAAGGCTCCATATCCAGCGGCAGTTCCATTTCAGCGGCGCTTCAAAGTACTGGCGATGCTGAGATATCGCTTGAAATCGCTG
>JBDLJP010000196.1:0-4609 GCA_039714295.1 Candidatus Fermentibacterota bacterium | reverse complement strand
GAGGGACGTACCATAGCAAGGTACGTCCCTAACTGCCTTGTAACTCCTCGTATCTGTTCCTGTAATCAATTCTGGGTGTTTTTTTGTATAGTTTCCTGTAAAGCTTCATCGCTCTGCCTGCAAATTCAGAAGCATTGAGATTCAGCTCTGAAAGCATGAACGATATTTCATAGTTCAGTGCCGCGATACTGACTTCTTCGGTTTCTTCTGATAACATTGCTTTCAGGTTTTCAATATTGTTCATCCTGTTCTCAGTAGATTCAGAGCGTTTGAAACTTATTTTCTCTTTGAGAACATGGTATTTGAAACGGTGTTCTTTACTATTAATTTCTTTCGCAGCATTATGAAGCATTTCATTGTATTTATTCGCTTCTTCATAATTCTTCAATCCGTAAAGACAGATCGTTTTGCCAAGTAAGTGATAAGGCAGATATGGTTTAAGATTCAGTTCATAATCGATTTCCAGGGCTTTTTCTTTGAATTTGATAACTGAATTGAAAATGAGAGGCTGCAGATCCTCATTTGTGAATTCAGGAATAACTGATCCGGTTATTTTCAGATCAGGTATTGGAGTCCGGAGCAGCAAGTTGAAATAACCATCTTCTATTGCTGTCAGATGCTTCTTATCTATTCTCAATCGCCGGACAGTATTATCATCCAGTACTATTTCATTTTTCTCCGCGATATGCTCCGACTTCGTACATCCATCAATTGCTTCACCTTTAAAATAATATGTGTATTTACCATCCTGACCGACTATTCCCCAGTTGACTCTGCCGCAGGATAATCCGACCTTCACTCCCATTTTGAACTTGCCGTAAGGCGTGTGAAGAGGGGACGTACCACACTTCTTCAACTTATGCTATACTTTAGTATTATATTGTACTTTATAAATAGAACGTGTATGATACGTTCCTACCTGCAAATATGAAAGAATAATGGTGTTAATTATCTGCAAACCATGCTCTTACTGTATTCTATTCACATCAATACTGCTTCTGTCTTTATCCTGCGGGGAGAAATATTTGAAATCAGGGAAGAGAATCTGGAAGAATCCTCTATAGAGCTTGTTATCGCGGATACTATCGAGATAGAAATTTGGGATTCCAATTACATATTTGGAACAATCATCGATATTGTGAACCAGATTAACTACCGCTCCGCTATTACCACAATCTTTGCGTCATCGGGGATTTCATCCAATTTTCCGGGATTAAGAGAAACCTCAGCTTCGCAGCCTGTTCCGGTAAGCCATCCCAGAACAATTTCTCTTCGTTCCAGCCCCTCTGCAGACAGGTGTGCGAATGACCGGGAGCTGTAAGCCGAAAGGCATCTCAGCTGGATCTCGCAGCCTGAAGGGTCAAAAATTTCTTCGTATACCCGGCCAAGTCCGGGTTCGAGGACCAGTTGAGCCATAATCATGCTGCATACCTCGTTGGATATGACAAAATCATCTATTCCGGCAGCGGTAGCAAGGTGCCTGTTCCTCGGATTCCTTATCTCGGAAACCACTGTAGCGTTCCATGAATCACCGAGTCTGTCCGCTATATCTCTCAGTATGAGGAGCGTGATAATGCACTCCGAATCGGCATTTTCATCTGACATTCCCGCTGCTTTTCCTGAAATCACCATGATGCTGTCATAATTTTCCGGGTGCAGTTCCTCAAGCAGGTCAGGATCGGTTCTTTCCGTCTGCACATACTCTACGTTGCAGTTGACTGTTTTAACTTCTGAAAGGAGAGCGTTTCCCTCTTCCTGCGGCAGAGATCCGGCAACGAGTATGCCGCCTCCCTCCATGGCGTAGGCATCCAGCAGACCGAGCATGAAGCTGAATTTCCTGCTGTTTCCGGAGAAAATGAGCATGTTGAGCTGATTCCTGCATGTATCCCCGCTTGTACTCTCGAATTTTCCGTTTGAAACAGGTTCATCTTCAAAAGCAAAAGATCTGGAGTTCTCCGCCAGCAGAAGCAGTCTGTCACCAGGGTTCAGCGTCATATCCGGGTCAGGATTGATCCAGATCTTTTCAGCGGACTGTATTCCGATGGCTACACCTTTATGGATTCTGTTCGCTATCTCCCTGAAAGTGCGGTTCAGAACCTCGGGACATTCGTTCAGGTAGAATTCATTTCGATCGAAGCTGAGTATTTCATTGTAGACCGCGCTCAGTCCGGGCTGTCTGCATACCTGCACGATAAGCCGCATGACTATTTCACGTACCGGAAGCCAGTGGATATCACGATAAGCCATCTGTGCTATCCTGCTGGTGGCTCTATTGCGCAATTCACAAACCCCCACAGGATGGCTGTTCTCGATTATTGAATTAACAGCCACCAGGGTTTTAAGTATTTCTCCGTCATCGTCACCGACGATCACGAAACCTGCGCATTTCTGAAAACAGGGCAGCTGCAGGGAGTCGACATCGGTTGTATTACCAGAGCGGCAGATGACCGTGCGGGCGCTCTTTCTTCCCAGGCGCTGAACAAGGATCTCCTCTATTTCTTCACGGGAATTGTTTGAGAAGATTACTATCTTCCCCCTTATGGAATCCTCCTCATGCGCCTTCATGAGTTCCCTTGTAACTTCGAATATCCTGTCTCCGTCACCGCATACTATGTAGTGATCCTTCTCAAGAACTGTGGATTTACCTCTCTTCAGGGAGTCAAGCTGTTCAGTGATCTTGGAGGATAGAATACCGATGAGGAGAGAGAGAACAAGAATCCCGCCGATAGTGACCAATACTCCCACCATAGCGATCTGCGGGTTGCTGTTATCGTTTATAAAGGTTCCCTGATCGAGCAGTCTTGTGAATGACCACCAGAATGTGTCGGGAGTAAGATCCTGCACAAGAACCATTCCCAGAATGATAATCAATCCTGACACCGCGAAGAGAGCAAGTATCTGCCAGGCCGGATTCCTGATCAGAAGATTGTTTATGAAGTATCTGATTCGGTTGCCGATGGTAATGCACTTCACTTTTTTCTTCCTGCAGAACATCACTTATTCCGTTTTCGTTCCACTATGAAATGATGTGCAAGGTATCCGATTGTAAAACCGATAAGAGCGACCAGGAAGATAAGGATTATCATGGACATACTTATCTTCCAGAAGAGAAGGTGCACATCCGCTGCTTTTGAGTTCTGAATTATGATAACAGTCAGGAGGATAGCGAGAATCAGAATAATGATCACTTTGGGCTTCATGACAAACCAGCCTTACTGTGCAGTGACTTTTTTCTTACGCTTCTTCCAGCTCGGAGAGAAGCTCCTGAATAAGTTCTTCAACAGTAGTAATTTTATCAACACGGTAAGCGTTCTGCCCGCAGAAAATCAGTCCGTTATCCACCTCTCCGAAATAGGATTTAAGAAGTGCCAGCGCAATGCAATATCTCGCGGTCTCGACTTTACAGGCGGTAAGACATCTGTAAGGGCAGGATATTTTCAGCTTCCCTTTGACCTCAAGATCTTTTAAGAACTGATTGTTGATAGCTCGTCCGGGCAGCCCGACAGGGCTCTTGATAATAACTATGTCCTGTTCTGTCGCATCCAGATAAGCCTGCTTGAATTCCTGAGATACATCACATTCCTCGGTACAGACAAAACGGGTTCCCATCTGAACACCGGAAGCTCCAATGGACAGCATTCTGGCAATATCCTTCCCGGTGTAAATGCCGCCTGCTGTGATAATGGGTATTTTTCTGCCGTATTTATCCTCGTAGGGTTTTATGACTTCCAGCACTTCAGGCAGGAGTTTTTCAAGGGAGTAATCCTCCGGGTGTTCCAGCTGTTCCGGTGAAAAACCGAGATGTCCCCCGGCCAGAGGTCCTTCAAGGATCATGCCATCTGTGATTCTTTCGTATCGTCTGTCCCAGGTTCGTAGAATCAGTTCCGCTACTCTTGCAGAACTTATTATGGGTACGAGACTTACATCGGGATCGGGTACTAAAGCAGGAAGCCTTGTTGGTAATCCGGCTCCGAATACGATCATCGTGAGTCCGGCAGCCACCGTTGCTTTGATAAGATTATCTACGTTGGTAAGCACTCCCATGAAGTTTACAGCGATGTGCCCATCGGTCATGCTTCGGGCTTTACGAACCTCATCTACTAAAGCCTCAAGGGACGTTCTTTCACAAACCTCTGCCGTGCCTTCGATATCACCTAAACCGATGCTGGAAATTGTTCCTATCCCGCCCTGGTTCGCAACCGCTGCAGCCAGCGAGGCAAGAGAAACCCTGACACCCATACCGCCCTGAATAATAGGTATTTTTGCGATGATACTTCCAATTCGAAGCTCAGGAATTTTCATTTATATCTCCATATTTCTTTATTACAAGGCAAGCGTTGCCCCCACCAAAACCAAATGAATTAGTAATAGCCGCATTCAGGTCAAGCGATTCAGCGCCATTTGTAACATAATCAAGCGGACATTCTGAATCAGGCTCTTTGTAATGAATTGTAGGAGGAATTATACCTGTAAACACGCTCATTACTGTTGACACGAATTCCACAGATCCCGCGCCAGCCAGAAGATGACCTATCATTGACTTAATAGAGCTGATCTTCAGGTGTTCCACATGTTCGCCGAACACTTTTTCTATTGCTGCGCTCTCGCA
>JBDLJP010000195.1:0-4620 GCA_039714295.1 Candidatus Fermentibacterota bacterium | reverse complement strand
CAATGGAAAATATCGGAATCGTGAACCAGGTTGTACTGGGTAACTACAACATCTCTCTCGGTCAGGGTCTCATGATCGATAACTCCGATGAACTCATGTACAGGTCAACTTACCGGACATGGGGACTCTACCCCGATCTTACCTCTACCCGCCAGTTCGCTCTTATGGGCGGGGCGGTGGAAACACGAACCGGTCCCTTTCTCGTTTACGGTTTCTATTCAAACACTGCCAGGGATGCTCTCACGAGCATAGATGGAACGCCGAACATACTTGTCATGTCTAATGTCAGAACATGGCCCTACGCTGATGTTCTGAAAGAGACCACCTTCGGCGGGTACGGCTTCTACGATTTCGGCGGATTTCTTCCCTGGGGTACCGCGCTCGGTCTTGGAGGGATGAGTATCACATACACCGATTCTCTCGTGCCGGACTGGGAGACAATGGATATCCCGGGAGACGCGCAGAACTGGGATTGCCCGGAGTACGATATTCTCAGTGCCGGGGAATCATCCTCCTTTTTCAGTGTTTCCGCCCAGACAATTCTCGACAATGTCAGCCTGGAAGGGGAGTTCGTCCGCCAGGACAACGAAGCTGCAGCAATGCTTGCAAGGGGAAGATGGCAGAACGATTATTTTTATCTCCTTGGTATCTGGAGACACTACGACCTTGGATACAGCAACCCGTACAATCGAGGCTTCACGGAACAGCTGAGATACGACGATACCGTTTTCGAGAAACCCTATTATCTGAACGATCCCCTGGCTTCGCAGCTTGCGCAATGGCCTACCCCGAAACCCGAAGAGGGTCTTTATGTTGAGAGCCGTTTCCAGGTTAGCAGAAGCATTACATTCACAAAGGTTTATCTTGATGTCTGGCGTTCCATACCGTGGAATTTCCATAACCACAGATTCCAGGGTGAAGTTGAATACAGACCGGATTTTCCTATAAGGTTCAGACTCAAGTGCAAGTATCAGGAAAAAACCAAGATGCACGATGTGATACCCACAACCTCCCGAACCACTGAGTACACATTCAGGACTTTTTTCCTTCCCACGAACAGGGATTATTTTGATGTCCAGTTGCGCTACGGGATGGTCGAGCTTACGCCCAACCCCCTGTACGGTGATGACAGACTGATGACAGGCGGTTACATAGCCGTCCGGTGGGAGCACAATTTCAGCGAGAACCTCTCTGTTCTCGGCGGATCAACTCTCTGGTCCACCAATGGAATGAGTCAGTGGGAATTCGAAGATACGGGTATAGATTTTCTGGATGGTGACGGCACGAAATTCTATGTGACCATA
Organism: Candidatus Fermentibacterota bacterium; assembly: GCA_039714295.1. Taxonomy (GTDB): domain Bacteria; phylum Fermentibacterota; class Fermentibacteria; order Fermentibacterales; family JCC-6; genus Aegiribacteria. Next base: position 3,316 of record JBDLJP010000195.1, on the reverse strand, counting down.
AAGAACAATCTGTCAGACAATCTTCAGTTCAGACTGAGGGTACTGAGAAAAGACACATTTTATCCCCGAACCGGTCTCTACAGACCTGACCCCGACGATGCCTTCTATTACGAGGGTGATCCGGGCAGCCCGGTAAGGGATTTTTGCGATCACGTTACAGATTACGGCATCCGATGTCAGATGGATTTCCGCTGGTAGGGTGGAGGAAGAATGAGCATTATTACAGCAGGAATATTATCGTTTTTGATTGCCGGGCTTCCCGAAGTCATGTGGCTCGGCAACCCGGCAGGCTCCGCTTCAGCCGTATCTTGCGGTATGGGCGGCAGCGGTTTTATGGAGGTTTCCGCCCTTGGGATACTGGTGAACCCGGCTCTTCTGGGTATTTCAGACCACGGGCTGCAGGTTGAACTCGCAGCGGGTATGGATCTCTTCGTTGAGAAAAGGACCAGGCGCGTTTACGATCAATTCGAAAGCTCCATCGGTGAATCCGAAATAGCCTTCAACAAGGGTATAGGTTTCTTTCCAGGCGGGGCTGCCCTTGCCGTCAGAGGATTCCGCGGCCTTCCGGAATCTCTGGCATTTGCAGCCGGATGGAGGGTACCGGCGTTCTACGGGTACAGCTACGAGCGTACCTTGAGGGACGCTGCTTACGTTATAACAGGAGATGAAAAACTGGATGTATCCGGTATTCTGAGTGAATTCACCATGGCTGTGTCCTTCAGCCCCTCAGATGTATTTTCCTTCGGTCTTGCCGGAGGTTACATCACCGGTTCGAGGGATGTTACATGGGAAGTGACACATGTAGACCCCACTCTCGACAGCACACTTTCCAATCGCAGCGAATCGATAAGCGGTATGGTTACCAGAGGTTCGATACTGTTCTCTCCCGACGAAAGAGTTTTTGTCAGCGCTGCATTCGAGTATCCCATGCCTCTTTCGGTCTCTCCACTGTCCGACGGTGATTCTGTCACCTGGAATGTGCTTTCCGATACAGATTATGATCTGGATATGCCTATGACCGTGAGGCTGGGTTCGATCTACATTCCCGGAAACAGCCTGAGATCCAGATTCACCGGAGAATTCTTCTGGAGCCCGGACGGCTCCCTTGAATTCGAAGGAGAGAACCTGGGTCTGAAGAATTCCTGGGCAGTAAATGCCGGAGTTGAGAATACGCTTCCAGGTGGCCCGGTGGCCAGGTTCGGTTTCGGCTATCGGCGTTCACGCATAGCAAGCTCTCTTGACAGAATGAATTTCACAACTGGGCTGGGTTTTTCTATAGGTGAATGGAATCTTGACCTCGGCGCAAGTTTCTCTCCGGACAGATGGAGGCAGACCGAGATCACAGGTCTTCCGTCATTCGTGCCGGGAGACAGCCTGACCATCGAGGAAACGGATACCAAGGTGATGTTCTCTATCAGCCGGGTATTTGACCTGTAGGCGGGAGGATAAAGTGAGAATACTGCTACCTGTTCTGCTGCTTGCCCTGACCTTCGGGGCAGGTGCGGACACGATATACCTGAATATCCTGCACACAAATGATATACATGGCGGAATAGTCCCGAGGGAAGCTACTTTCATGAATCCTGATTTTCCTCCCATGATCGGCGGGGGCGCATACATCTGTTCCTACGTTGACGGGGTCCGTGAGGAGTGCAGCGAAAGCGGTGAATACTGCCTTCTGATAGATGTGGGTGATTTCTACCAGGGAACGCCTACAGGAAATTACGGTACCGGAGAATTCGTTGTGGAATGGATGAACGCCGCGGGTTACGATATGATGACCCTTGGAAATCATGATTTCGACGATGGGACCGCGAACGCACTCAGTCTGTGCGAGCAGGCTGATTTTCCTGTAATCTGTACCAATTTCGTGGATTCCACCAGCGGAGAGATACCGCTCCCGGTGATTCCCTATCAGATACTTCAGTACGATGGAGTTAACATTGCTTTCATCGGTCTTGCAACACCGGATACGTATGGCCTGGTAACCCCTGAGCTTCTTGGCAGCTACGAATTTCTGGACGAGGTGGAAACAACCAGAAGATACATTGAAGAGGCTGAAGAGCAGGGAGCCGACATCATCATACTGGTCTCACATCTCGGGCAGCCGGGAGATCCCGATAAATACCTTGACAGGGTTTACGAAGCCTGGAACGCGGGTGAGGAGTATACGAAGGATTTCAGCATGAATCATGCCGAACTCACATGCCTTGTTCCCGGGATAGATCTTATAGTATCAGGGCATACTCATCTGGGTCTGTCCGAGCCCTGGGTGAGCCCTGTAAACCACACTGTTGTTGTTCAGGGATACGCCAACGGAACAGGTATCGGCCGTATACGACTGGCAATCGATACCGATACAAAGACACTGATCGGATACGATCTCCCCGAGGGGGAGGAGTACGTCAGTCTTCTTCACGACGAGTTCTGGCCGGATCCCGATATAGAGGAGATGATAGAAGGATTCAGATCCATAGCCGAAGCCGGAATGGATCAGGTACTCGCGGAAGCAGTCGAGCAGATTCCCAGAGGGAACGCGGAACATCCCATGGGCAGGCTTATCGCCGATGCAATGCTGTTCAGCTCCAATGCTGATGTCGCCCTCATGAATCGAGGAGGCATAAGGGCTGCCATACCCAGAGGCCCCATAACTCAAAGGATCATTTACCAGGCGATTCCCTTTGAAGAAGATCTCTTCGTCCTGGAGCTGACCGGAGCCGAACTCAAGGCGATACTCGAGACCGGTATGCAGGGACGCCGCCGGGATATGGAAATAGGCGGTGTTACCGCTGACCGTAACCAGTTAATGCCGGATGGAGAAAAGATCGAGAATATGCTGGTGAGCGGAGAACCGCTGGATCTTGAAAGAACCTACCGGTTCGTCACCACAGGATACCTTGCTCAGGGCAATGTAGGTTACGAGATAATGCTCGAGCATGAAGCGGTACCCGCGAACATCACACTTATGGACGCGGTTACAGCGTATGTCACTGAGCTCGGAGAAATAGAAGCGGATAATCAGACAAGGATCATCTGGATAGAAGAACCCAGATAATACACTACTGAGCCGCTTGAAGGATAGTATGAAAAGCAGCTTTCGACGGGGCAGGCTGGTGCTTGCCCTTCTCCTTGGAGTTCCCGCCGGCCTGATGTTCCTGTTTTCAATTGCGCGTCCGGTCATGGGCGTCAGCGAGAACTTTGTCGATCCGGTACTCTCCGCATCCTGCCACAGAATGCCTTCGAGGTGTATTGCTCTGCCATGGGGAATATCGGGATTATGCGCAAGATGCACCGCCTTCTGGCTGGGTCTGGCAGC
>JBDLJP010000194.1:0-4638 GCA_039714295.1 Candidatus Fermentibacterota bacterium | reverse complement strand
GAGCCATGACAGATTACAGCGCCCTGCTTTCCAATCCCAAGCTGCTGCTTCTCGGGGCTGCTGCCCAGGTAGGCATATTCATCACGCTGCTTGGATCGCTCTTCCTCGGGTTTACTCTGCAGGAGGCTGCTTCCATTGGAATCATCGGGGGTGCAGACGGGCCGACCGCGATATTCGTCGCCAGCCAGATGTCACCGGCCCTTCTAGGGGTTATAGCGATAGCGGCCTATTCCTATATGGGGCTTGTTCCCGTCATACAGCCTCCGATTATGAGGCTTCTTACAACAAAGGAAGAGCGCCTTCGCACTATGAAACCTGTGCGTCAGGTTTCGCAGAAAGAGAAAACCCTTTTTCCCATAATAGCCTTCCTTATAACGGCATTCATCGCTCCGGGAGCCATAGCTCTTCTGGGCATGCTTTTCTTTGGAAACCTGCTGAAGGAAAGCGGAGTAACCGGAAGACTGGCAAAAAGCGCGCAGGGAAGCCTTAACAACATAGTAGTCATACTTCTCGGGTTCGCTGTGGGAACAAGTACCCAGGCGACATATTTCCTGACCATTGATTCTCTGAAGATCTTCGTGCTGGGGGCTGTCAGTTTTGCGATTGCCACTGCCGGCGGTGTTCTTTTTGCGAAGTTCATGAACCTCTTTCTTAAGGGAGACAACAAGATCAATCCGCTTATCGGGGCAGCTGGTGTATCGGCAGTTCCCGATTCCGCCAGGGTTGTGGAGATAGAGGGAAGGAAGTATGACAGGAATAACCACCTCCTCATGCACGCGATGGCACCTAATGTCGCTGGAGTTATCGGAAGTGCCATAGCTGCCGGGGTTCTACTCAGCATTGTTCCACATTAGGAAAGGAAAAGAGATGTCAGGATCAGGAGAATACAATTACCTTGTAACAGGCGGTGCCGGATTCATAGGCTCACACCTCTGTGAGCTGCTTATTTCAAGGGGGAAAAGTGTTCTAGTGCTTGATGACCTCTCAACTGGAAGTCTTTCCAATCTTGACGGATGCTCTGACAATTCCTTATTCAGACTGGTCGTTGGTTCGGTTCTTGACGAAGCGCTGACAAAAGGGCTGGTGAATCAATGCGAAACAGTTATCCACCTGGCCGCAGCGGTAGGGGTGGAGAACATCATCCGGCAGCCTGTGGAAACCATAGAAACAAATGTGAAGGGAACCGAGAACGTTCTGATGGCAGCTGAATCCTGCGGTACACCAGTATTTATCGCGTCAACTTCAGAAATATACGGAAAAAGCGAGAGCATTCCTTTCCGCGAGGATGGCGACATCGTCCTTGGGGCTACATGCCGAAGCAGATGGAGTTACGCCTGTTCAAAAGCAATAGATGAGTTCCTTGCGCTTGCATACTGGAAAGCCAAAGGTCTGCGCGTTGTGATCGGACGGCTTTTCAACACTGTAGGCCCGCGCCAGTCCGGAAGGTACGGAATGGTCCTTCCCCGGTTCATAGAACAGGCGATCAATGAAAAACCGATAACTGTGTTCGGTGATGGCAAACAGACCAGATGTTTCAGTCTGGTCTACGAAATAGTGGAGGCAATTGTTTCTCTTATTGAGAATCCTGATGCAGTCGGGAAAGTTGTCAACATTGGATCAACCGGGGAAATTTCGATAAGAGAACTTGCGGAAAAGGTCAGGGAGATATCAGGCTCCCGTTCGGAGATAGTTCTTATCCCGTACGAAGAAGCGTATCCCGATGACTTCGAGGATATGCGAAGAAGAGCGCCTGATGTTTCTCTTCTTCGAACCCTGACAGGAAAATCACCTGAAGCTGATATAGACACGATAATCCGGGAAATCCTCAGTAAGTGAAATATGAGGGTTAGTATTACCAGTCCTTCGAATGCAAAGCTGAAAATAGCAAGAAACCTTCACTCCAGAGCCGGAATTATGAAGCATGGTTTTTTTCTGATGGAGGGTCCGAGGTTTGTAGCCGATTACCTTTCCCGGGAAACTCCTCTGCTGATACTTGTATCCGATACTGCCGGCAGGCTGTCCGGGACAGTAGCATCGGAGGCTGCCGGAATGAAGATTCGTGTGATTGAGATACCTGATAAACTTTTCAGTGATATTTCGGATACACAGACATCGCAGGGAATAGCAGCCGTCTGCCCTCTTCCTTCAGTTAATATTCACGATATCCCGAGAGAGGGAGTTTTCCTTCTGCTGGACGGTATATCGGATCCAGGCAATATGGGTACCATAATAAGATCCGCAGCCGCTTTCGGCTGCACCGCGATTGTCACCTCTAAGGGCAGCTGCTGTCCGTTTACCCCCAAGGTTACCCGGGCTGCCGCAGGCTGGAACTCGGAGGTACCGATAATTTTCGATACAGATCTTGCCGGTTTCATGCAGAGGAATTCAAACGAGATGGAGTTTATAGGCGCAGACGCATCGGGTGGAGATGTAGATGTGCTTCTCGGGCTGGAAGGGTGCCTGGGACTGGTAATCGGTTCGGAAGCCTGCGGAATAGGGGAAGAGACCCGCAAGCAGTGCAGCGGAATGGTGGCATTGAAAATGCCCGGCGGAGTGGAATCCCTCAACGCCGCTGTGAGTGCATCGATACTTTTATACGAGACAACTAAACATCTGGGGTCAGGCGCCAAAACTTAACATTCTTAACATTTGGGGTCATGCCTCATCATCTAACACTATCAGAAAAAGGGATATGGATGAAAATACTATTTGCAGCTCTGATTTTACTGGCGGTTTCTCCCCTGCTATCCTACGAAACACCCGTCAGCACGATCGAGGTATTCCATAAGAGCATGCCTCCGTCGCTCGAAACACTTGAAGAGACGAACGCAGTACTGGCGCATTTCGTGGAGGACTATGAGATTTCATACCATCTCATAACGGATTCAGCTACAGTTGATCTGATTCAGAAGTACAATCTTCCGGATACGCACTTCCCCTTCGCTCTTGTGATTAACGGAAGATTTTCCGCAGTGATAAACGATGAGAAGATTGACTTCGTGCATTTTCCAGTTTTCATGCACGGGATAGGAAGGCATGAGGGCAACTGGTCATTGGAGATTCTTGAGCTTGTACTCAATGATGTTTCTCTCCTTATGGATGAAAACACTCTGCCTGTTCTTGATGAGGAGGGAGACTCTCCCTGCCCGGGCGAAGAAGATTCCAGCGTGATTGTCGAGAGTATCCTGAGGGATGCTGTTTCCTATCTTGGAGTACCCTACGTATACGGCGGCACAGACAGTAATGGGTTCGATTGCAGCGGTCTGGCCTGGAGGGTATTTAACGATAACGGGATACCGCTGCCGCGAACCGTAAGTGCAGTAGAAACACTGGGAATAGCGATTGACCGGGAAGACCTTCAGCCTGGAGACCTGCTGATATTCAACAATCCGAAGCATACAGGTATTTACCTCGGTGATGGCGATTTCATTCACTGCTCTTCATACCTTGACCGGGGCGTGATTATCACTCCCCTTAATCATTCGAACTACTCCCGGAGGTACTTCTGCGCTAGAAGGGTGCTGGGTATCGAGCTTGATTAGAATCCAGATTCAATCGGTGTATTGAAAAGCCGGACGGTTATAAAACCGCCCGGCTCTATCAATGCGCTGCTGGTTAGAGTTTTGTAACCAGCATTCTCATCATATGTCCGTCCTGGTTGGTGGCATGGATCAGGTAGGTGCCGGTAGGAGCGGTTTCTCCGGATGTTGTTTTTCCATCCCAGGTGAAGCAGGTGCTGGCAGCCAGCTCCGTGCTGAGGATGGTTCGGCCGGACAGGTCGTAGATAGCCATGTTAAACGGCCCCGAAGCACCCGTCACTGATATATTGACCAAGCCTGAGAATGGATTGGTAGATACTGTGATTCGAGACTGTTCCTGAGGGATTACGCTTCCCTCTTCGATCCCGGTTGTGATGTCGAGTTTGTATATCTTATCTGCGTTATTGTCACTCACCCAGAGGTAACCTTCTGTATCGAAACAAAGGCCTTTGCAGTGAGTACCCGAAGGCAGATCGGTATCCAGGACGTAGTTCGTTAGCAGACCGCTGGAGTTGTAAGCCTTAATAGGGCTGTCGACTGCATCAGTCGCGATCCAGATATCTCCAGAACCATTACCGCCCTCGTAGGCACAATCGTAATGGGAGTACAAACCAGGAAGATCGCTTATGTATGGATTATTCTGCACGCCTCCTGCGCTGTTGAAATACTCAACTACAGGAACCCCTAAAAAATTGTCTCCGAGAACGTAAGTATAAGTGCCGTTGGAAGCCACACCAGTCACCGACTGGGAAAGAGAGCTTCCTCAACAGGTGGAGTCGTAGACTCCCTGATAGGCTCCAGCCGTGGAGAATCTGTAAACGTAACCGTGGTAAGTACCCGCGTCGGCGCGAAGAATATGAAGTGTGGTTCCGCTGATGCCCATTCCGCTGGGATTACCGTAAGGAAAGAAGAAAGAGCTCAGGACGGAACCGTTGGAAGGATCCATCTCGTAGACATAGCCGGTTGTACCGTCGACAGCCCAGAGGCTTCCCGATTCGAATGCCAAACCGGATATGCCGGTATCCGGAGCATCGATGGTAAGAACCACCCCGGCACCGAATGCAACAGGAACGAGTGCTAGTAAAAGAATAAACTTCAT
>JBDLJP010000193.1:0-4640 GCA_039714295.1 Candidatus Fermentibacterota bacterium | reverse complement strand
GAAATACCTCCGGGACGAGCACTATTTCCCGGGAGCTGTAATCGACCGTGCGAACAGTTCAAGATGGAAGGAAGAGGGAAGCCTGACCATCGGAGACCGGGCAAAAAGCGAGATTGCAAAGCTACTCGGAGAGTACGAACCCACAGGACTGTCGGAAGATGTCCTTGCGGAAATGACAGGGCTGATGGAAGCGGAAGCGGCAAGGTTCGGGATGGACAGACTCCCGCATGAGGATATATGAGATCCATCGTTAATTTTGCTTCCGAAGATGTATTCATTGACCGCGCTTCAATACTCAGCAGCCAGGGCATTCCCGAAGACGCTGAATTGAGTGAGAATTTCGAGCGGATATACGGAGAAGCGGAGGAGCTTTTCCGGGAACTTGCCGAACCCGCGGGGATCTTATGCGGAGTATCAACCTCACAATTTGAAGATGTCTTCCGCGGCGAGGGTCTGAACGAGCCTTCGAACCCGGTAGAGGATATCTACAGGAAAAGCAGTTTTCTTGCGCTGTTCGCCGTTACCCTCGGAGCAGTTCTGAGCGAGTCGGTTTCAGAACTTTTCGATAATGGAAATTACGCGTCCGGATACATGCTTGATTCCGTATCTTCTTTCGCTTCGGACAAACTAACTGAGCTTGCCGCCGCGTATCTGGAGTCGGTACTTGCCGCGGAAGAGCCTGTTCCGTCTTCCATGCGGATTCTCAGCTACAGTCCGGGGTATTGCGGGTGGAACATCAGCGGACAGAAAAGACTGTTCGAAGTTCTTCGACCGCAGGAGATAGGTATCACACTGAACGAGAGTTATCTCATGAGCCCGATAAAGACCGTGTCCGGTGTGCTTATTGCCGGGTCCGGTGAGATTCATAAATTTGTGAATTCGTACCCTTTCTGTGATGCATGCACGACAAAATCATGTGTCGGGAGGATGCGGAAACTGTAATCAGATCATTAACCGACACGCGGGGGATAAATATGGAACTGCTGGAACAGATATCAGAAAATCTGCAGAACGGTTTTGATGAGAAAGTCGCTTTGCTCACAAAAGACGCAGTTGAGAGACAGATACCTCCGGAAGAAATACTCAGCAGCGGTCTGATAGCGGGAATGAACGTTGTCAGTGAGCAATTCAGGAACCATCATATTTTTCTTCCCGATGTTCTGCTTGCGGCAAGAGCCATGAACAGTGCGATGGAAGTTCTTAAACCGCTCCTTATCAGGGAGGGAATTCCGATCCGGGGCAAGGTTGTGATAGGTTCCGTGAAGAATGATCTGCATGATATAGGCAAGAATCTGGTTGGTATCCTGCTTAAAGGAGCCGGATTCGAGGTTATCGATCTTGGAAACGATGTCCCGGCTGAGAAGTTCATAAGCGCGGCCAAGAATGAGAACGCTCATGTGATAGGAATGTCCGCTCTTCTCACCACAACCATGCCTGTCATGAAAAAAGTCGTTGATCTGGCAAAGGATGAAGGGCTGTACGGCAAGGTCAGGATCATCGTGGGCGGGGCTCCCGTTTCAAAGGAGTACGCTCTTGAAATAGGTGCTGACGCGTACAGTTACGACGGCGCGAATGCGGTTGAGACGGTTGAATCCTTTTTTCCTGTGAACAGTTGATGAACGATCTGCTTGCACGCCTCCGCAATGGCGAAATACTGGTTTCGGACGGAGCCATGGGAACCATGCTGTTCGAGCGGGGACTCCGGAGCGGTGAATGCCCTGAAGCGATGAACCTTTCAAGACCTGATGTGCTTGAGGATATCGCAAGGCTCTATCTCGATGCGGGTGCCGATATAATCCAGACGAATACGTTCGGGGGGTCACCACTGAAACTTGCGTCCTATTCTCTTGGGGATGCCGCGACCGCGATCAACAGAAATGCGGTCGCCGTTGTATCGAAGGCAGTTTCCGGCAAAGCGTACGTGTCCGGATCCTGCGGTCCCTCCGGGAAAATCCTCAAACCCTACGGTGATACAGACCCTGAGCTTGTTTACGAGAGTTTTAAAATTCAGATGCAGGCTCTTTCTGATTCCGGGTGCGATGTTATCTGCATCGAGACGATGATGGATCTTGATGAAATGCTTCTGGCTCTCCGGGCCGCTCGGGAATGCGCACCCCGAATCCCTGTTATGACGACCATGACTTTTGACGCAACCCCGAGAGGATTCTATACAATAATGGGAGTGACTGTTGAGAGGGCGGCTCGCACGCTTGAGGACGCCGGAGCGGATGTTACAGGCTCCAACTGCGGGAACGGTATCGAGAATATGATAAGGATCGCAAGGGAGTACAGAAAGCACACATCTCTTCCTCTTCTCATCCAGTCGAACGCCGGTCTTCCAGTGATCAGAAACGGGGAGCTTGTTTACCCGGAATCGCCTGAATTCATGGCTGAGAAAGCCGGGGAGCTTGTTGATGCGGGTGTGTCGATAATCGGCGGCTGCTGCGGAACAGGTCCTGCGCACATCAGGGCTATTAAGAATGCAGTCTCATCGTATACTGAGTATCATAAATGAAGTCTTCACTGATCAGACTGCTTATCATCGTATCGATCATGGCCTGTGCCGGGGCGGTCTTTTCATCGGTGATGCCCGATTATCTGAAGAACCATATCGGTATTGAGGGCGATGTTCGGGGGGCGCTTGAAATCCCTCGCGAGCTTCCGGGATTTCTTCTGGTATTCATCACCGGGGTTCTTGTTTCCATGCGGAGGCATAATGCGTTCGGAGGGGTCTTCCTCATTGGAATAGCGGCATTCATCGGGCTTGCGTTCCTGGTTAATACTCTGCCTGCATTTGTCATTTTCATGGTTCTGTGGTCGACAGCGGCTCACGCCTTCATGCCTATGCGGGATGCCGTGGCTATCGATCTTGCAGGAGTAGACCGGAGAGGCTGGATCCTTGGGCGGATCGGTGCGTTTCGTTCCGCAGGTCTGATATTGGGTACTGCTGCTGTATGGCTGCTGATGGAACATTTCGGACTGGATTTCAGAACGATCTGGATGTTTGCGGCCGGGATAATGCTTCTCGGAGCGATATTCTCCTTCACTCTCCCCGAGCGGAAAGAGAAAAAATCAGCAAAAAAAATAAAGCGGTTTCTTTACAGGAAGGAATACAGGCTCTTTTATCTCCTGTGTATGCTTTTCGGGGCCAGAAAACAGATATTCCTGACTTTTGCGCCATGGATGCTGGTAAGTCTGTTCGCTCAGAAAGCCCCTGATCTTGCGGTTGTAATGGGTATCAGCGCGATTCTGGGTTTGTTCATTAAACCATGGTTCGGCAATATGATAGACAGATTCGGCGAGAGAACCATACTGATGGTCGATGCAGTCCTTATAGTGCTGCTGTGCAGCGGGTATGCTGTGGTTCCGAATGTTTTTCAGCCTGGTGCGGCACTGCTTCTTCTTTATTCATTTTTCATCATGGATGAACTTCTTTTCAGCCTGGCTATGGCGAGGACGACGTATCTGTCGAGTATCGTTCACGATAAGCATGATATGATCCCGACTATGGGACTGGGTGGTACACTCGATCATGCAGTCTACATGATAGTACCACTGATAGGCGGAATCCTGTGGGTAACTGTCGCGCCATGGGCTGTGTTCACATTCGCCGGGCTTGTAGCAATCGTAACATTCTTCGTTGTTCGCCGCATACCCCGAAAACATGAAATAGACTGCAAATCAGCTCTTTGATTCTGCAGCGATTTGCCGATTGTGTTTTCTCAGTGCTAAGAACCGGAAGAGAACATTGTGGAAGATGCGGATCTTCGGAGCCGCAGAAGCGGATAAGGCTCTAACCTCTGTTTACCGGGTTCCTGGAAAGTAACCGGTGTGCCAGTGAAAGCGTTCAGGATGGTATGTTCAGTTAAGCGCTACAACCCTTTCACTGGCACAGATTTCAGATGCGTTCACTATCACATGATATATGCCAGGATTCAGTTTGCCGGTCTGAAAGAATGGTTCGCTGGAGCTGACCTCTCCATGAAAGACAACTCGTCCCGATATGTCGATAAGAATGGCAGAAGCCTGGAGGATCCCTTCAGGGAAGCCGACCTCAGCGCAGAGTGATGAAGCGCTGCAGGGAGAGCCGTTAACTGATCGAACAGTAAGGGACTGCAGATCATCATCTCCTTCAATTCCGGTTGGGCACCAGTTCAGGGATATCTCTGTGAGGATAGGGGAGACAGAGAGATCACTCGTTGCTAATTCCAGTCTGTATTGAACGAATCTGTCCAGAAGACCGCTCAGGAGTCCCGGGTAGGACATAGGATATTTCCAGTCTCCCATGCTCGAAGAATCGCTTGATGTTTTCCAGCTGATGCAGATTGATGTTCCGGCAGGTGATGCGCAATCCCATTCGGTGCTTGCCCACTGAGGATCGCATTCGGTGTCCAGAATATTGCTGACGAGAAAGCCCTGTGTTTCGAATTCGCATACATCGTAGATGCTGATCCCATGGGAAGTACCCGGTCCTGAAAGCACATCGGCTCCGGCTGCAATTTCAAGACATCCGTCTCCATCAGTATCGGTGATTACTACAGGCCACGCTCCGTTGAAACCGGCAGCCGCTTCATGGTTCTCCCAGGAGTTTCCGATACCATCCAGGTTTTCATACCACATTACTTTATCCGCGGTCCAGG
>JBDLJP010000192.1:0-4658 GCA_039714295.1 Candidatus Fermentibacterota bacterium | reverse complement strand
GTTTGGAATCGGTTATTCCCATGCTTCTGTATTGGGCAGCCCGTTTCTTATCTACAAAGACTGCCGCTGCGGTCAGCGGTCCCATGTAATCTCCCTTACCCGCTTCGTCGGAACCTGTCCAGGTACCGTCAGGTATCGAAGGGGTATCGGGAATCAGGGCTTCCTTTATTATCCGTGAAAGATCATTATCCCCCCCGGAGGGAACCACAGAAAATCCTTTTTTTCTGGAATAATAGAAATTGATTCCGCAGTTTCTGCCGTTCATTGTGAAAGTTGCACGGATACCGTTTGAAAGTACTTTCCTGTCAGAGAGAGTGATTCCTGATCTCGCAAGCTTCTTTTCAGCTTTGTCAACCAGATGTGAGAGTTCTCCGCCGAGTATCACTGAGTTTCCACGCTATAAACTTCAAAACCGGGGTTTTCGACCTCGATAGGTGTCCCGGGCGTGTAATCCTCCAGTACACAAACGATCTCACCGATAACTATGGCGCTGCGCATAAGAACAGGCATGTGTCTCTCATCGTCAGTAAGCCAGACCCATATCTCTCCCTGCTGATCGAAGAGACCCTGGGACTGCAGAGCAGGCTGAACCATTATACAGTCGAATTCACCGGCCGGTACCCTTATATGATCCCTTTCGTGCACGATGATCTCGAGGGGGTAATTCTCATTATCTACATGACTGTCGACAAAGTATGTATTCCCAACCTCCAGGGGAAGAGTTCTGGCGAAATACAGGCAGCTCAGAACATCCAGAGCATGTGACGGAATTTCCATCTGCATAAGGGAGGAGTCGGTCTCTTCGGGATAATAAACTATCCCTGCATCCTGATCAAAATACACTTCCTCACGGTATTCAAAATCGCCTTCATGCAGATCTTTGGAGAATTTGAGAGTGTGAAACTGTACTATATCCAGTAGAGCCTCATTGACATCGTTTACTTCAAAGAAAGTGCTGAATGCGGGGTTGGATCTGGCAGTTGCTGAAATCCTGTATGCCATAAAACCTTCATACTGCTCCGGTCCGGTTACAGCCAGAACCGCTGTTCCCGCTTTGATAATGCCGTATTCAACGCTGAACTCAAGCCTCTCTCCCGCTCCGAATGCGCTATTCTCAACATACCTTGGCAGGTATTCATCGAAAGAAGATACGGTTTCGAGTGAATCTGCCAACAATATACTCATCATTATAAGAACTGCTGTCATACCAACCTGCTTTCTGTTTCACTGATGATACCTGCGAGAAGGAATCTTGTTCCCTTCCGTTAATGCCGCAAGGGTAAGACTCCATTTTTCTGCTGTCACAGGGTAGCTGAGTCTGTCAACACACATTTTTCTGGCACGCCTGCCCATTCTCAATGTCATGGAAGGGTTTCTGAGCATGAATTCCGCTTGTGAAGCAAGCTGCCGATAGTTTCCAGGAGAATGAAACAGACCTGTTACACTATCCTCAACGAGATCCAGAAGTCCGTTTGTTGCTGCTGCAAGAAGTGGAAGACCTGAGCTCATCATCTCCATTCCCGCTCTGGAAACGACTTCACTTCCAAGGCTTGTAACAACTCCTATCGTTCCCTTCGAGATCAGCTCCCGCACATCCTCCACCTTTCCAGCGAAAGTGATCCTCTCCCCCACTCCGATATCCCGCGCGAATGATTCTAGTTCTTCTACTGACTGCTGGCTTGGAGCACCGGCAATTACCGCTTTAACATCCTCCGGCAGCAGTTCAAGGGCTCGTATCAAAGTTCTATGCCCCTTCATGGGGCTGAGTCTGCCGATGGAAACGAGAAGAGGCTCAAAGATTTCTCTATTCCCGGTGAAAGTGTAGAATTCGGTATCAACCGGATGGGGCAGAACCTCGATCGGCCCCTCTCTCTCTCCGGAATAACCTCTTGCCACCATGAAAGGGGATGGAAATACAACAAGATCAGTTCTTCTGTCCACCAGTTTCCAGAATTTCCCCGAACGGGGTTTACGTATATCACACCTTATTCTTACCGTCGGAATACCACCGGCAGTTATGGCACAGGCGGTCTGACCATCAGCCCGGGTTGTTATTATCACATCCGGAGCAAATCTCCTGATAAGCCTCCTGAACGACAAAAGACCGGTTGCAAAAGCTGATTTCTGAAGGTTCAGACCGGCGCATTCCAGACCCTGTGCTGTCGCAGTTCTGGTTACCGGACCATCGGGAGCGGCCTGAACAATAACTGAATGTCCTGCTTCAGCCATTATTCCGGCAAGGGCGATTCCGCCTGCTGCTGAAGCGTCTACACCCCGGCAGTTAATGGTTACAAGGATTTTCAATTGGACTCCTGCGGTTTTTTCTACCGGATTACTCGTTTATACTTCTAGTATGACTGCAATATATCAAAGGAAAGGGGCAGGCATGAACAGCTTCCACCCGTCTGCGAGAATGAGGGGAATAAAGATGCCTCCGATCGCAGAGATAATGAGCCGCATATCTCAACTTCAATCCTCCGGCAGAAGGATCTACAGCATGGCTCAGGCCTCACCATGGTATTCACCTCCTTCGGGCGTTCTTAAAACCTTTGCCGCTGAACTTACTGAACCGTTCATGCACAGGTACAGCCCTGATCCGGGTTTTTCATGGGCAAGAAAGGCTGTGACGGAGGATTTCAGAAAGAGAAGGGGAATTGATCCTGATCCCGACAGCGAGATCCATCTGACATGCGGAGCAAGCCAGGCATTCCTCAGCGCTCTGCTTGCGGTTACCGACCCGGGGGATACTGTAGCGGTTATAGAGCCCTACTATTTCGACCATGTGTTCGCGGTAAAATTCAGTGATCTTACTCTCCGTTCAATACCAATGACCGAAGACAACGGAGAATGGACAGTACCACTGGACGAGTTAAGCAGAGTGCTTCCGGAAACAGCAGTACTTGTCATAGTCAATCCGGGAAACCCCACAGGAAAAGTAATTCAGGATGCAGAAATGAAACAGATAGTTCAGATGACCTCGGAAAGCGGCACTTTTCTGATCATCGATGAAACCTACGAGAGATTCGTGTTTACTTCTGACTCATGGCATCCATGGATGGATAAGCACCGGAAACATGTTCTCACTATTGGCAGTTTCTCTAAAAGTCTCGGCATTCCCGGCTGGAGACTGGGTTACCTGTTCGGTTCTGCAGATCTGCTGGAACAGGCGATAAAGGTTCAGGATTCTGTTGTGATCTGCCCGCCTGCACCCTCCCAGTATCTTCTCCTGGAAGTTCTGAAGGAGGAAAAATGGATTTCTGCAATGTCAGAGGGAGTTTCTAAACGGCTGGACCTCTGCAGGGCTGCACTTAAAGGCAACAATTACCTGTCCTGGCGGGAAGCCGGAGGAGCCTTCTTCACGCTTGCCGCATACGAGAGCAGCATGAATGCTCAGAACGCTGCAATGTACCTGCTTGATGAATACGGTATCGGAACTATTCCGGGTTCCGCCTTCGGTGAATCCGGAGAAGGGCACCTTCGCATCAGTTTCGGATGCCTGTCTGATGAAGAACTGGAGCCTGCAATGAAACTGCTTTCAGAGGTCTCATTCTCTGAGTAGCCGTGTCGATGGTATGACCAACGAAGGGAAAGAACATGATTAAGAGCGGAATTCTATCACTTCTGATAACAGTCCTTCTGTTAACTGCCTGTGCAGAGATACAAAGTCCCCGCCACGGGCTGCTGGAGTCGATGCCCGCAAACCGTGATATCTACCTGACCTTCAATCCCGAGGATATCGGGATCAGCAGGATTCTTTCCGATTTATCCGCTTCTTTTCTCCTCCTCGATGTAAACTTCGACCAGGTCAGTGATATTCTGGGCTTTAATCCGCTGAACTGGAACAGATGGGTCGAAGCGCTGGCCCTGGAACCGGACAGAGAAATGGGTTTTATCATCGACGGCAGCAGTGATGATATATCCATGATCTGTCTGTACATTCCCAGTTCCGACCATGAGTCTGTTGTTGACTTCTTTACCGGGATAAAGGAAGATGCAGCGAACTTCAGCGGTGAACTTGAGTTCATAAAGAGCGAAGGCTATGTAATCGTCCTGATCGCAAGGACCGCTGACATTGCCGCAGACTTCGACCCGGATGCAGATAAACTCCTCTCCGATCCCGACCTGGCAAGGCTGAACGGTACCGGCGAAGAAAGAGATGCCGCTCTGTATATCCGTTTCCCGGAATTGAATGACGCTGAACAGCTTCATAGTTCACTCTTGGAAATGAAGGCTGAGGACTCGGAGCTCACGCTCCGCCTGGCAGCGTATACAACCGATCATGATGTGCTCCGCTTCTCCTCGTTCCTGACCTCCTCCCCATCAGCTGCGGATTTCAGAATTTCTGCAACCACCTCCAGCGTCCTCCGCCTCACACTGGGGATGGAAGCTCTTAAGGAGATAGCCGCAGATGCGGGTATTGACAGGGAATTCTCCATGGGCATCGAAGTGTTTGGATTCGATTCCTTCACGGAGTTTCTTGACTCCTTCTCTGGCGACGTATGCATATCCTACAAAGCTGATAATGAGCAGTACTCTGCTGCCGTCCAGCTAGGTCTTAACGATCCGCAGGCGATCACAGATCTGCTGCTTATCCTGCGGGACATGATCACCGAAGCTGAGGAAATGGGGATGTTCTAAGTCAATCTCTACTTGTAGCC
>JBDLJP010000191.1:0-4664 GCA_039714295.1 Candidatus Fermentibacterota bacterium | reverse complement strand
GAGCATTTCCCCGATAACTCTCCGGGTGACCTGCTTTCTATCCGCATTGAAGGATCTCTTATAGAAGATTCATCTCTGATCTCCGGTAATATTTCAGTAAATTTCGAAGGATCGGCTGAAGAGCTTTTCAGATCGATGCTTTCGTCAGTCGAACCCTCTGAAAGAGATCTGCTTATCGAGAGACTTTTCGGTCTTCTTCCGGACTCAGAAGTGATGATTGAAGGCGATCCCTCTTCCATCGCTTCACCGCTGAGGCTGCATGGAACGGGAAAGTGGAATTGCGGGTTGCAGCGGACGGGAAATGCTGTTTATCTTCTTCTGCCGGGGCTTGAAGCCCTCGATATCGTCACCTCAAGGGCAGCTGCATACATTCTACCCCGCTTCAGGGAAGATATCCATATCGAAACTCCGTACAGCGCGTTTCTCAGCATCACTCTTACGGATATCCCCTCCGGTCATCCGTTTCTTCCGGATCCTCTCGATACTGACACTTACAGTATCAGCATCAGCTGCGCTGATGGTGCTCTTCTACTGGAAGAATCCTTCAGTCTTCAATCCTGTTTACCGGATGCACTTCAACTTCTGGAAATGAGGGGCGGACTTCTTGCCCGCCTTTCATCATCTGCCAGAACTGTGGTATTCCGCTGATGAAGAAGATGATTCTCATATGCATTCTTGCTGCATCGTACGCTCTTTCAGCACCGTCAACTGTATCGTATTATTCCGTTTCTGTTTCGCTTCATCAGGATACACTGTTCAGGACAATCGAGATCAGGGGGATCCAGGGAAGTGACCGCCTTCTAAGCAGAATCTCTCGCGGCTTCAATCCCCGTACTCAATCCGTATCAATAGAACAGGCTCTGTTCGGCTTCCCCGAAGGTGATTACGGACCCATCCCTCAATGGGCTACCGATACGCTCACAGGCAGCGGTGATTGGGATCTTGCCCTTGTTACTGCATTCCCCGCCCTCAGCGAAGGTATGCTGATCGATTACAGAATCACTGTAATTGACTGGAGCGGCAACTGGCGAAACGGTGCATGGGCTCTTCTCTCACCCTCCGTCAAAGGGATTCGTCCAGACACATCACTATTCACTGTCAGCGGGGATATGCTGGATAATCTCTCCTGGCAGGGAACGGGATACGAAGTTTCTGAATCCGATCAAAGGATCGAGTTTACTGCATCCGATTCATCCGGTCTTCTTATCATTTCACCTTTCAGCACTTATGAAGAACTGGAGGATTTCATGATGCGGGAAATCACTCCTGTTCTTAATTCCTCTTATCCGCCTGACCTGCGGGAAGCTGCTCTCCAGGCTACATCAGCAGGCGCTTACCATTACGATCAGTCAGAAAGGGCCAGAAGCCTTATCTGCAACAGCATCAACCCCTCTTCAGTACTGAACGGGGGGGAGCTGTACTCAGTCCGCAGCCTTCAGGAAATACTTGATATGAGAAACGGGAGTAACCTTGAGATAGCCCTTGTATTCGCTGCAATGTGCAGAGAACTAGGTATGCAAGCGGATATTATTCCAGCAGGCGCTGCCGATCACGGTATTCCGGTTCCGGATGGCTGGAACAGATTCCTTGTCAGGCTCGTATCTGAAGATGGTGAGAGCTGGTTCATGGAGCCTTCAGCATACCTTACAGCAGCTGAATATATATACAGACCTGACACGCTATACATTATTGAAAACGGCTCCATAATGCCCATGCCTCCCAACCGTCCTGCAGAGAACGACCTCCTTGAATACTGGTTGATAGATCCCCGTGAAGGTACATTCAGCCTTGAGATTAAATCCAGCGGGTGGTACGATATGATGCTCAGAAGGAGGTTTGCGGGATTATCCTCCGCGGAACAGATACTCTCACTCTCACAATGGTCCTGGCTGAGCGGAAGAACTATCATTCCGGATTCCATAATACTGACGGATCCTTTCGACCTGAGTACAGATATGACACTCTCGGTTCAAGGAGAGTTATGGTTGCCTGCTCATAATTCCGGATTTGCCGAGTATCTGCCGCTCCTGAACTGGATGAGACCTGAATCCATTCCGGTATCTGCAACAAGGATGTGGCATATTTGCGGGATCGATACTGCTTACCATCCTGATCATCAGCACATGGAAATGATTGATGATGCAGTAACTCTGACCGATACTTCGGGAAATAGTATTCCGTTCCCGGTTGTATTCGTTCTATCAGAATGAAATACTCCAGATCGATTTTCCTCTTCAGCATAATCCTTGCAGCTGTATGCCTGCGAATCATAGTTTTCACTGCCCTTGATCGTTACCTGCCGAATGAAGGGCTTTACGTTGATGAGGTAACTTATTCGATGAGCCCGTTTGTTTCCGGAGTTGATGGCTTTTCAAGACCTCCAGCCATGTTCATTATTTCTGATCTGCTGGGCTTATTTCAAAGCACTGCCTTTTCCCGTATCATATTTTCACTTTGCTCGCTGCTTCCTGCTCTAGCCCTCTACCTTGCATTCAGAAAAGAGGGCGGAGCAGGGCGTTACCTGTCCACAGCCGGTCTTCTTCTATCTCCATTCATGATACTTTTTGGCTTTCAGCTGCTGCCGGCGGTTCCCGCCGCCTTACTGATCGCACTATCACTCCTCGCATTGAAATCCGGAAGAACTGCTATTGCTGGATTTCTCGCTGGAACTGCCATCCTTTTCAGGGCAGAACTTGTTCTTGTCCCGTTCTTTCTGTTTCTTTTATCTTTCCGTCATCATCTCAGAAAATGGCTCATATTTACAGGATTCGCAGCTGCTGCCGTTCTGCCTGTTATCTTACTTAACCTCTCAGCTGGTGCAGGGCCTGTCATAGCTTCAAACGGCGGCGAAAATCTCTGGCTTGGAACTGACTGGGAACTTATTGCCACGCCTCCCGGAACAGAGTTCGAGGAACTCGTCTCCACTGGAGCCGGCCTGTCAGGCGGCGATGCTGTTTTCTTTGACAGAGCCGTCAGCTCCATAACCAGCTCACCTCTGAAATGGCTTTTCATGGGAGGGAGGAAGCTTCTCGGCTTTTTTACTATTCCCGGTCCGGGCAGGAACTACGAGACAGGATGGCTTCTTGAAAAGACATGGCTGATCATCCTTCTTCCGTTGACTCTTCTTGCCATGTCAGCCGGAATTGCAGGTGCCATCCGAAGAAGGAAGGATTTCTGGAGTTCGGCTGCTTCAGCCGTTATCTGCAGCGGCATGGCGTCCGCATTTATCTTCTTTCCTTCTGCGAGATTCAGGCTGGTTTCACTTACCGCATTCTGGTTCCTGGCAGCTTCAGTTATTACTGATCGGAATACAATGCGCACGGCAATTGTTCCCGCCGTACTGATCATCGTCATATCACTTCTTGTATCTTATCCGGGGATGGAGAGACCGGGATTAACTTCCATGCTTGCAGCAGAGCACATGCTTGACTCCGGCAAACTGGATGAATCAGCTGAATATCTTGTTTCCGCGGAAGAAAGAGGCTACCGGGGGTCAGATTTATTCAACATCAGAGGAGTCCTTCTTTCTCTTTCCGGAAATACTCGCGAGGGAGTTTCGGAATTCGAGAAAGCGCTCAGTCTTGCCCCTGAGTCACCTACTTTATGGAAAAATTACGCTGTTTCCCTCTGGGCCAATGCCAGATATGATGATTCCATCAGTGCAGCCCGGCGGGCTCTGTTTCTGAACCCGTTGCTTCGGGAGCAGCTGCGTCCAATACTTGAGCATGCGGAAAACCTGTGATACTCAGTTAAGGAACCTTTGTAAATGAAACAAGAAACACCAGGTAATGACATAGACATCCTTGATGATCTTGGAACACCCGGTCAGGAAGCCTCCAGAATAGCACGGGCAACAGGGCTTATGGGAGGCGTCACACTGACAAGCCGAATACTTGGCCTCTTCAGAGATATCGCCCAGGCTGCCATACTGGGAACCGGAATTGCCGCGGATGCTTTTACGCTCGGATTCATTATTCCGAACACTCTCAGAAGGCTCTTCGGTGAATCGACTACCAGCGCAGCCTTTGTTCCCACATATGTAGAAACACTCGGGAAGGAGAGTCGCGGGAACGCATTCCAGCTCGGAAGCAGGATATTAACCCTGGTTGGTGCAGTTCTTCTGCTGATCGTTATCATCGGTATACTCACTGCTCCTCTTATTATCCGCGTATTTGCACCTGGATTTTCAGATATACCCGGGAAATCCGAACTCGCTGCAGGTCTTCTCAGACTTCTCTTCCCGTACATACTTCTTGTCGGATGCGCGTCAGTGATGGGTGGAATACTGCACGCTCACAGGCATTTTCTTGCTCCCGCCAGCGCACCTATCCTCTTCAACCTCTCTGCGCTTGCCGGTATCCTCATTCTCTCCCGTCTTGTATTCCCGCAGCAGCCCGTCTGGGGGTATTCGATAGGAGTGCTCTTCGGAGGATTACTGCAGCTTCTGATACAGATCCCGGCACTCAGAAAAAAAGGCTTCAGCTTCAAGCCGGATTTCAACTGGAAAAGCCCAGAAGTAAGGAAAATCGGAAAACTGGCTTTTCCCGCGCTTGTCGGACTGCTGGCAGCAGAGGTGAATATTATCGTGGATAAAATGATAGCCTCTATCCTGGAACCCGGAAGCGTGGCAGCCCTTTCTTA
This sequence comes from Candidatus Fermentibacterota bacterium, assembly GCA_039714295.1. GTDB lineage: Bacteria > Fermentibacterota > Fermentibacteria > Fermentibacterales > JCC-6 > Aegiribacteria. The sequence goes on along the minus strand of JBDLJP010000191.1, from coordinate 23 downwards.
CGGCAACAGGATAATGCAGTTCC
>JBDLJP010000190.1:0-4689 GCA_039714295.1 Candidatus Fermentibacterota bacterium | reverse complement strand
AAACCGGATCCTCCTCCTCTGGATATTTCAAGAGCGCCGAAGAGAACAGGATCCAGAGTCATCCCGGGGAGGCAGTCCATCGAACTGCTTATATCATGGCCATCTATGTAATATTCGGAATGTGCAGCATCGCTGCCCCTGATGGAGATGGAGATAACCGGCATAGCGCCACCGTATTCACGTACATAGATGCCAGCGCTTCTGCTGGTGAGAGCTCTCAGACCGGATCTGGCAAGGTATTCCAAATCATCTCTGCCCAGAACTGTTGTTGCGGGAAATAAGTCTCGAAAGCCACAGCGCGAGGCGCTTACAGAGATGACCATTCCGGAAGGAACAGGAACGGGCATCAGATAGATACTTCCCGATGATGGTATTGCTCCCTCCCAGGTTTCGTAGCCGATCACTCTGACTTTCAGAGAGTCGATTCCATCTGGCAGGGATACTTCCCCATTTGCATCTGAAATGCCTATAAGCGTAGTGTCAGTACAGATTGAAGCTCCGGCAAGAGGGGTTCCCGCAGTATCGGTAATGATAATATCCGCCTGTGATACGGAGATAAGGAGCAAAATCAGTTGTATAATGAAAAACCTCCTGCAGTTTAAGCAAACCGCGGAGGCATGGCCGGAACTTGATCCCTTATGCGGGAATCCTGCTCCAGGCCGCGGTGCAATATCCTGACTTCCGGATCATCCCTATCCCCGCCTTCCCACCTTGCGGCAGTGGCTTATGTGGGGTTTGGTACCCGGTTACAGTGGCGCTACCGTGGCGGATTTACACCGCCTTCCTGCACCCCGCGACCAGCATTTCAGATGGATATATACTGTTCAGGCAGCAAAAGAGCAATGGAATGATGAAATCAGAAATCGAAGATGATACTGCAGCAGGTCATCTCTCCCTCGGCTTTGGCAAGTTCGGATATTTCCAGCGATACAACGTTTATACCCTTTGAGATAAGCTTTCTGCGGGTTGCGGGATATTCAGTTGAATAGACCGTTCCGTTATCAAGAAATAGTGCGTTTGCTCCATAAGGTTCAGAAGGATCAACAGTAATGAAACTGCCGATTTCATCGAAGCGATCAGGGCTGACCCATGAAGGGTTAAGGAGAAGTGTATTCTCAGATACCAGGGAAACAGCCGATTTCAGGTGAAGGCAGCCCTGAACAGGTACACTTTTCACCTCATAACCGAATGGTTTCAGTATTTCCCGCAGCTGGGATATCCCCACTGCGCTGCTTCTGCAGGATTTTCCGACGTACAATACCCTGCCTATCTGCAGAACATCTCCCCCGTCCAGTGTTCCGGTTGGATTGATATACTTCAGATCCCTGTATATGTGCAGAGCTTCGGCAACAGCCTGTGTTTCAGCCCTCCGTGAAGAGGCTCCGGGATTAGTGATGACAGCTATCTCATCAAGGACTACCGCTGTATCTTCGATAAACACCGAGTCCGGGAGTTCATCCGCTTTGATCATATGTATTTTGTATCCGAGTTTCCGGACTGTATCGGCGTAGTTTCTGTGCTGTTCCATTGCTATGTCGTGATCAATTGGTGTCCGGGTGATAGTGCTGATCTCACAATCGCTGATATTGGAACTGACTTCCTTCATAAGAGCAATTTTCATAATAGTCTGACTTTCATTGATCTATCAACATTATTTCCAGAAATCCTTTAAAAAAGAGCGTCCTGAAGATATTGCCAGTGCCTCTCCAATCGAGTGATCCATATTGTTGTACCAGAAAGAACCGCATCTTCCTGTGAGATCAAGACCCTCAGGTAGTTGGAGATCGGATAGCCTCTTCCTGTAGTTTAGGTCGTACAGAGGATAGGTTTCGGACACAATCCGCCAGTCCATGAAGATGATGTCGGAAGCATTGAGAGCATCCACACTCTCCAGCTGCCGGATAAGCACTTCATTCAGGATATCGGGATTATCTCTGTGTTCAGGATTGTTAAGCGTTATCTCAACTATCAGACTGTCAGCACTTTCAGGAACAGTGTCTGTTCTGAAATTGCGCGGTACGGTCAGTCTGCTGAACAGTATGTCATCCTGTCCGAAGTAACACCACTGATAAGGATTATTCTGCTGTTTCGAGAGAGCTATGTTGCAAAGAAGAGTATCCATGAACTTAAAACCTGCATCCGGAAATAAAACAGATACCGGAGCGGACCAGTAGACATGATCCGCAGCGATAACTCCCATATCGGCAGTTCTCACTCCTGTAACCTTTCCGCCAGCGGTTTCAACGCCAACTGCCTCGCAGTTGTAAATTATTCTGCCCCCGCCATTAAGAATCCGTTCAGCCTGCTTGTCGCAGAAGGTCTGGATTCCGCCGTATGAGGGGTAATAGAAGGAAGTTGATACCGGTTTTGGGATAAGAACACTCTTGAGAAGCGAAAAGAGATCATCAGCCTTTACATTCTTGTCTATAACAGCCCTGTTGACTCCCGCTTCAGCCCAGTCAATGTGCAGTGAATCGGCGCTGTATCCTGTGAATTTCTCGGTATATCCCTTGAAAAAATAGTTATATATATTCTTGCCGTACTTCGATATAACATAGTCAGCGAAGGTAGGATGCTCCACATGGACTCTTCTTCTGAAAAGATCAAATAAACTCCTTAACAAGACAGGCAATGGAAGGCCTGCCACCGATTTTAGCGTAAGTGGCCAGCTGCGGTATTTTTCCGCCATATAGACATTACTCGATCTATTTATGGTAATATGATCATCTTCGAGTATCTCAAGCAGATAATCATTGACATCTTTATCGGAAGTGTGAAAACGATGGGGGCCTATATCAAACAGAAACCCATCGCGCTCAAAGGTTCTTGCAAGACCTCCGTGGAGATTATCCTTCTCCAGCAAGGTGACATTGACATCCTCTCCGGACGAAGTCAGTCTTTCGGCCAGAGTAAGACCCGAAAGCCCCGCACCGGTTATTACGACATTTCTGCTCAAGATAAAGATCCTGACTGTAGTTCAGTTAACATTGATTGCTCCGGTATTTCCTTTTCGAATTCAAACGCAACAGAGGAATTGCCGTTATCATCATAAGGACTGCCATTGTTGTCCATAATATATGAACACTGAAACCTAATTCTATAATGTTCATGTTCGAAATAGCAAGACCTTCGATCCCGACCATAGCGAACCCTGCTGTCCATCCGGCCTCAACGGTTCCGATACTGAGGAGTCCGTTTATCGGAAGAGCCATTATGATATTCGTAACTCCGCTTGCCAGGAAGACTTTCCATCCAGGTACTCCAGTTACTCCCAGTGCTTCAAGGAGAAAACAGAACATCGACAGCTTGGTGACCCAGACCAGTATTGAAACAAGGAAAGCTGCAGCAAGTTTTCTCTTTCTGTTCTTTACCGAGGAGGCTTCGATAAGATCATCGAACCAGCGCGGTTTATGAAGCTGCAGTATACTGCCCAGAAACCACTGAACCGGTTTCTGCAGGAATCTCAGGACATTGGACATGAAGAGTATGCCGAAAAAACCGACGAGCATGAGAACTGGGGCTATCAGAGCCATCTCCCCCGCGCCGGCTGCGACTGCGGAACCGATTACCACACTCATAGCCATAAGATCGAGGAATTTAGCCAGGAAGACCTTAGCAGTGCCGTGTCCGACAGGTACTTCTCCGAAATGTCTGAAGAGACCTACGAAGGCAACATCAGCCAGTCTGAAAGGCAGAAGATGCCCCAGTCCAACATGTATGACTGTTACTGCCATTGAAAGAGTGAAGCGGTATTTCTGTCCGAAGCTTAAAAGCATCCATCGCAATGCTCTGAGCAACTGGCTACCGAGAAAAAGCAGAAAAGCCGCGAGAAGAAGAAGCTTATCGGTCCGTGCGACTCTGCTGAGAATGTTACCTATTGAATCGCTGATACCGCCGCTTCCAACGGAGTATTTCAGTAGCACCCACGCAAGTAGGAGCCCGATCAGGGTTCCGATAACCGCACTTGATGTCTTTTTGCTATATTTCAATTTGTCCTGTTCTTTTAAACCAAGTAAGCAAATATATACTAAAGGATCGTACTCTTGGAAAAAGATAAACTTATCATAGTTGAAAATGTCTCAAAATCGTTCAGGAAGGTACAGGCTCTTTCAGATTTCAGTCTTGCAGTGTCTTCCGGCAGCATATTCTCGCTTCTTGGCCCCAATGGTGCCGGAAAAACAACCCTCATGAAAATAATTCTCGGTCTGGTGGGATCTGATTCAGGTACGGTCAGTATTTACGGTCTCCCGGTACTCTCTCCACTCTCAAGAAAAGGTGTCAGGTACCTGCCGGAGAATGTAACATTTCCATCCTGGGCGACTCCTGCAATTTTGTTCCGTCAGCTGGAACGTATAAGACATGAATCCTCAGTCAGGGAGTTCGGGCTCCGCTGCACAGAGCTTGAATGCATTGATCTGATGAAGCGACCTCTTGGTAAGATGTCCAGAGGCCAGCGGCAGCGAGTTGCTCTCTCCCTTGTTACATCCGGAAAGCCTGAGATTGTGCTCCTGGATGAGCCTTCCTCCGGGCTGGATCCGGGTGGAAGAATACTTGTTCGCAACCTGATACGGAAACTGGCTTTGGAAGGAGCCACAGTTCTGATCAATTCGCATCTTCTCGGAGAAGTTGAAAGGATTTGTGATACCGCGACCTTCATAAGTAAAGGCAGACTCATCGCTGAAGGCGAGC
>JBDLJP010000189.1:0-4692 GCA_039714295.1 Candidatus Fermentibacterota bacterium | reverse complement strand
CAGAATCAAGACACAGACTTATACTTGCTACATCTTCTCCTGAGATCGCCGAAGTTTTCGACTCATACACCGATGCCCATATCAGGCTCCCGGAACCATCAACCGATCGAAAATGGAGACTGGATCAGGGCAGGGAGGTACTGAAGTGGTTCCGCAGGCTTTCTGCTCTCGATAAAGCGGAATTGCTTCTGCTGGCCGCCTTCGATCCTGTCGTGGCTGAAGCGGTATTCAAACGCGTACTCTTCAGATTCCTGGACAGGCTCATTGTACAGGAGAACAAAAGATTCCCATCAAATGAAGAACTGGAAGAATTTTACAGCACATCACTTGCAGCAAGAGGAGCTGATCCATTCAGAAGGATTTATGGAAGCGGAGAAGTGTATATCACTGTCAGCGATTCCGTCAGGATGTGGGCCATAGACAAGGGTATCCGCGAGCTGCTTGAAAAAGATGCACCGGTCATCAGGGCGTTCACTGACACGCTCATCGGGAGCGACGAACCGGGCGTAAGACGAGCCGGATACTTCCTGGCCGGTTTCTATGAAAGCCTCTCGGATGAAGTTAAGGCAAAGCTTCTTCTTCACATAGCCTCCGAAAGAACAGCAGTGGTTCTTCTTGATGTTCTCAACACCCTGTTAAGCTCCGCGGATCATTCGGATGAATCGATAATAAGCATGTACAGGATCATGATGTCCAAGGGCAGTACAGAAGTAAGGAGCGTGGTTGCAGGGACGCTCGGGCGGCAGTGGATGCCCGAACACCATGCATTCAGGGATCTGGTGTACGCGGCGGTGACTGATATTGAACCAGGGGTCCGGGGACGGTTCATTCAGGATCTGACCATGTGGGGAATGTCTGAGAAATGCGGGAGAATATATAGAGACTTCCTTAATGACGATTCGTACGAAGTCCGTCAGGGTCTGATGGTCTACATAGGCAGTAAATTTCCCGCGCTTGAACCAAAGGAATTCGATGTGCTGAACGAGGTGCTGGAAGAAGGTAACCCCGGATTGATGACTACACTCATAATGGGGCTTCTGGATAGAAAGCTTGAGGAGTTCAATCAGGAATTCAACGACCTGCTCTGGGTCCTTATGGAAAGACTGCCGCCGGGAGGCAAGGGAGGACTGGCGTGGAGGATCGGAGCCAGGCTCAGGTTCTTCAGTCCCGAAGTCAGAAAATCAATAAGAACAGACCTTGAAGAAGAGGATATTCTGAAGGTCTCGCGCTGTATGCTGATGAACTACCCTTCACTGGATCATGATGAGAAAGAGAATCTCTTGGAGCTTATCCATGAAAGAATCGCCTTCAGCAGGTCATTCGCCAGCATGGTACTGCGATACTACACTATCATGGACACCAGCATAAGAAGAAACCTCCTGATAAAAGTACTCATTTCGGATCATTTTGAGGGGAAAGAGGCTCTCAGCCAGCTTATCTGCCTCGGAAGAACAGACCTGAGGGAAGCATCTGTCAAACTTATAAGAAGTATTATTAAGACAGGCGAATTCAAGGACAGAGCAGCTCTTCCATTTTTTGTTCTCTGGAACCGGAGCGATCTTGGCGATTCGGTCTCGGAATTCATGAATGAATTTATTCAGGACTCCTCCTCATCCGTTCGTAAATCACTGGTTAACGCGATACGCAGCCTCGGAATAAGATCGAAAAATTCCATCGATGCGCTCAGGCAGATGGCAATTGACGAAAAACGTGCTGTAAGAGCTGCTGCCGCTGTAACGCTTGGAGAATTTGAAAGTGATGATTCAGCGGATCTTGACCCTGTTCTTCAAAAACTGCTTGAGGATGAAGATCCGTACGTTCGCATCGGCGCTCTTTCCGGTCTGCTGAACAATGTTTCAATATCGGATGTGAAACTTATTCCGGTAATCATCGGAGCTTTTGATGATCCTGCGTCAGATGTGCGGCTGGAGATCGCTTCCGGTCTCAGAAGTCATCCTGAGCTGTATTTGATATCAAATGTAGATGTTAAACTGGCGGATCTGTTCACTGATCCCGATAGAAATGTACGAATGGAAGTGATAAGACTTGTCACTGAAACTCCGGAACTGCTTACTTCGGATATAATCAGGAACAGGATGCCAGATATTCTTCTTAACAGGTTCTCAGCGGGACATGCCATCTCGGAAGAACTGAATATGGCGAGAAAGATACAGCTTGATCTGCTCCCGGACAGTCCTCCGAATATTGAGGGTTACGACATCGAGACTTTCTACCGGCCTGCCAGTGAAGTGGGTGGTGATTATTACGATTTCTTCCATCTTCCAGACCGCAATCTCGGACTTGCAGTGGCGGATGTAGCCGGGAAAGGTATACCTGCGGCGCTTACGATGGCAGGCCTTAAGGGCAACCTGGTAGCCTATGTACAAAGTATTTATTCCATCAGTGATATCATTCAGAAAGTTAATGAATCCTCCGTTCTTGGTGAGGGTGATCCCATAATGACAGGTCTGTTCTACGGAGTGCTGGATCTCGATTCGGGCTATCTTACATATGTCAACGCCGGGCATAATCCTCCGCTTCTTGTGAAGAGAGAGGGGGAATCCCAGTGGCTTGAGAAGGGCGGGCTGATAATGGGTTTGTCGGTGCAGGCGAAGTACGAGCATGGAACGGTGGAGCTTGAATCCGGGGATGTGCTTATACTCTATACAGATGGCTTGACAGAAGCTATGGATTCAGCAAATATCGAATTCGGGACAGAGAGGTTATGCAGTGTTGTTCTGGAAAACCGCGACCTCTCCGCACACCAGATATCAAGCGGGATACTGGATGCTGTTAACTCCTATTCAAAGGGCTCGCCCCAGGGGGATGATCAGACCCTTGTGGTTCTGAAATACAGATGAGACCGGTTAAGACCATCTTTCTGCTTTCCGATTTCGGAACATCGGACACCTATGCTGCTCAGATGAAGGCAGTGATACTATCTCAGTGCTACTGTCATGCTGCAATTGTTGACCTTACGCACGAAGTGAAAGCAGGTTCGGTCAGGGAAGGGGCTTTCCACCTCTCAGTTTCCCGAAAGTACATTCCTGCGGGTTCTGTGGTGATAGCTGTGATCGATCCCGGTGTGGGAACTGAACGCAGAGGAGTGATCTGCGAAGCAGGGGGCTCATTTTACATCGGACCTGATAACGGCATTTTCGGACTTCTGCCGATAACCAGAGCGTGGGTACTTCCCGATCCGGGAGCGGGATCAAGCAGAACATTTCACGGAAGGGATGTTTTCGCCCCTGCCTGCGCCAGACTGATACTCGATCCGGGATGGGTGGAATTTCTGGAACCTGTTTACAGAGAAGATCTTGTCCCGTCTGAAATAGAAATGCCGATACCGGAGAATGACGGACTGAAAGTAACGGTCGCTCATATAGATAATTTCGGCAACATCATTCTCTGGCTGCCCTCATTCAGCACATTTCATCCCTACGCTATCGAGCTTCCCGGCGGCGGGATTGAGCCTGTTACCGAGGTTGAAACCTACGCTGAACAGCCCGGAACTCTCTTTCTTCAGGGAAGCCAGGGATTAATGGAAATAGCAGTCAGCTGCGGGTCCGCTTCCGAACTTCTGGGAATAAGCTCCGGTGACAGGATTATACTTGTAAAGGAAAGTGACAGATGAAGTATATAAGTCTGCTCCTGCATATCTATCAGCCTCCAACCCAGGATATGGCTTTAGTGGAGAAAATAGATGCAGAATGCTATACCCCTCTCGCAGGATTGCTCAACCGGTCCGGAGCCAGGGCAGGTCTGAACATCAACTATTCCCTGACCGAACAGCTGGAAAAACTGGGGTCCGAATCCCTCGTCCATTTAGCTTCTGCTGCGAATCTGGAGTTTACAGATTCCGGAGCTTACCATCCCATATTTCCTCTCATAAGTGAGAATGAAGTTAGAAAACAGCTGAAAATCAACAGAGACGGCAATCGACGGATTCTGGGAGACAACTACGATCCTTCAGGTGTTTTTCCCCCGGAGATGGCCTACTCTCCTCTCCTTCCATCGATATTCGGAAGCATGGGCTATACCTGGACTGTAACGGATGATATCCCATTCTGCTGGAGCGGCAGCGCTGTTCCATTTAACAATATTCCGGAAGTGAACGGTACTGCTGTACTGCTCAGAAGCAATTTCTGGAGCAACAGGATCTCTTTTCATGGAGTGGACGGCTCCGGAATGGCCGATGAGATCATAGCCGGTATGCACAGCTGGACAGGCTCTGAGGATGCCTATGTTCTTATAGCAATGGATGGTGAGACCTATGGCCACCACAGACCGGGAACTATTGAGACATTTCTGGCGCCTTTCATTGAAGCCTTCCAGAGCAGCAAGGAAGCCGTAATGGTAACTCCCGGAGATCTGCTTGAGATTTTTCCATCTGTAAAGACCGATGTACCATCGGGCAGCTGGTCTACAACCCATGCCGATCTTGACGCAGGTAAGCCATGGCCTTTGTGGGATGATCCGGATAACCGGATACATCTTAATATGAGACAGCTTCTTAGCGAAGTCAGCACTCTTGCCGGAGCGTGCACATCAAACAGAGTTGCCTCTCTGGCCAATAAAATGTTATACTCGTGTCCGTTTTGGTGGGCTTCTGAAGGCAGGTTCAATGCTGTGCAGGTTCGCCGCGGTTTGCTTATAATTCTGGAGACAGCTCAGGCAGTATATGCCGAAACC
>JBDLJP010000188.1:0-4692 GCA_039714295.1 Candidatus Fermentibacterota bacterium | reverse complement strand
CGCTCGGTGATCTCCTCGGAATCAAGTTCCATCAGCGAATCAAGCGGAACGAGAGTATTACCTCTTATGAGTTGTGATGTCCAGGTTTCGTAGGCCTGGGCAACCACTGGTGTATCCCCTGCCATGACACTGGCCAGTATTTTCTGGCAGAGGGCTCTGTAATTCCCCATGCTTACGGGGATTACTTCTATCTCAGGATGAGTTGCATTGAATTCCGTAATGAGTGTGTCCTCAAGGTATTCTCCAAGAGGACCGCCCATCGCGTGCCAGAAGAGAACCTGTGTTACTCCGTCACTGTTGGGATCGTTGTTCCCGCAAGATATAAATAGTGCGATCAGGAAAACAGGAAGTAACTTTCTCGGCAGACTGAACCTCCTTAAATCAAATCAGGAAATACAGTCTCGTATATACTATCTTGAGAAAACCGCTACCAGAGACAAAAGGTTAATCGTTAAGGCAGCAGGTGCCGGAAGGGCAGCTGCCAGATCCTGCACCCTTCGGTTCAGCGTAGTCGTTTGCATGGAATCCGGCACCCTTGAAGATAATTCCGGAACCTGTTCCGATCATTCTTTCTGCCGTACTCCCGCATTCGGGGCATTTTCTATCAGCGGTATCATTCATCTTATGAAATTCATCAAACTTATGACCGCAATCGCTGCATCTGTATTCGTAAGTTGGCATTGCATTCCCTTTCAATCAGTATTGGTCATGGTAATCGCATGGGAAGAGCAGGCGTTCATGCAGGCTGCGCATCCGGCGCAGCCCCGCTTCACGTATGCCTTTCCCCTGGCGTTAATTCTTATCCTTCTGTAATAGCAGGCTTCGCTGCAGTCTCCGCAACCCTTGCATATTTCGCGGTTGACCACTGCTCTGCGCAGAGGCTTCGGTTTCCTGAAAAAACCCTTCCCGGGATAACCTTCAGACCTTTTTCTTCCAAAATGAAAGCCTGCCATAGGATAATTTACTCCTTCACATATAACGTACTGAAGGCAATAAACATTCCAAGTAATATGCATACGTTAATGCTATATTGTAAATAACATACGATTTTATTGAAAAAGGCTTTGCTTACTACTGCGTCAATCTGGCATAACCGGTGTCTTACCGGAGCTGAAACCGTCGTTCTGTACCTCTGAATCCTCACTCCGGGCAATACTGCTGACAGCGGACGCAGTGAGACCTTCCCTTACCGCAACGATAAAACCTATCAGGATGATCGGCATGAACTGGGTGGTATGAAACAGCAGAGCCAGTATTCTTACGTTCTCTACGGTTATTCCGATGAGCCCGGGAAGGACAAGCACAAGGGCGCCGTGAACTGTACCGGTCCCGGCGGGGGTGGGTATCAGCATTCCGATCCCGGCAAGAACCAGCACAAGCAGTGGATAGTACCACATGAACTGCAGATGCATGGCCCAGAATACCGGAACAACCGAAATTGCCAGAGTGCCCCAGACGCACAGAGAGTACAGGCTGACCCGGACGGTATCTCTCCAGTTCCTCAGTATCTCAAGCCCGTGGGCAAAGGAAATGAGAAGCTTTTCCAAACTGACTGATACGGTTTTCAGCCCGACCCATCTGAGGGGAGCGGAGATGATCCTGGCCGTCCCCTCTCTCCATCTTCGCAGGGCAGCAAGCATCAGAAGGACCGCTACATAGAGAAGCCCGGCTGCGATCAGCCCGAGTCTTACGGTACCGTCAAGTTTCGACCACAGTACAGCAAGTACGATAAGGGTCATGGCTGCAAGTGTAAGACCGTCAAAAATCCTGGCAAGAACAACGGTTGCGAAGGAGCTTGCCCGGGGCACAGTGGTTTTTCTGGAAAGAAGCAGTGCCCGGGCGATCTCTCCCACGCGTCCGGGAAGAAGCGAATTAACGAAAAAACCTGTGATCAGAGGTCCTGCCGCATCCTTAGCGGATACATTGCAGATGGGAGAAAGAAGAAACTTCCATCTTATTACTCTGAAGACATAGCTGATGGCAAGAGGCAGGAGGATAAGCAGAAGAACCGGCCACTGCATCTCTCTCAATACCGACAGGAGCTGTTCCGTATCCGTTTTTCTGTATGTGAGGTACAGTGCAATACAGGCGATAATAACGCCGGGAAGCACATGCTTCCATATACCGATCTTTTTCAAATCAGGAGCTCTCCGGAAGGGTAGCGACAGCTTTTTCGACAGCAGCGCAGATTGCATGCCCCGCGACAAGAAGGGCTTCCTGAATATGGCTGGTCTCATCGGATGAAACCTTAAGGCAGATGTCGGTCAGTTCAGATAATCCACAGACTGCATCACCTGTAAAGCCTATTGTCTTCATGGATATCTCTTTTGCCGTTTCTACGGCTTTCAGAACATTCACCGAATTTCCGCTTGTTGAGATGGCCACCAGGACATCTCCTGGTCTTCCAAGGGCTTCAATCTGTCTTGAGAATATCTCACTGAAATCGTAATCATTGGCTATAGCTGTTATTACAGCTGAGTTTGCTGTTACAGCAACTGCTGGAATGGCTCTTCTTTCCATGCGGAACCTGCTTACAAGTTCACCTGCCAGATGCTGTGAATCAACTGCGCTTCCGCCGTTACCGCAGAAATAAATGGTGCCCCCGCTCCGGATACAGTCAATGCAGAGATCGGACGCCCGTTCGATAACGGCACTGTCTATAGAGGTCAGCGCAATGCTTGCTGATTTCAGATAAGCATCAATATCAGACATAGTGTTTTCTCCATTGTTCTATCGTATCCCAGACGGAGGGCAGCTCTATTCCCCTGGATGTAGCTATTTCAGAATAGACAGGTCTGGGGGCATCAAGAGCAAGATCGGACCACGACACTCTGGTTACTGAACCGCCTGTGATCTCTGACACCCTTTCAGCAGCCTCCGCAGGTGTCACACCTGGCCCTGAGGCGATATGATACAATCCGTTTCCTCCACGGGTAATGATCTGTATGACTGCCCTTGCGAGATCCGGCGCAAAGGTCAGACAGGCTGTCTGATCACATACTGCCATAACCTTTCCGCTTTCTGAAAGTGATTTCCAGAAGAAAGGGATCATTCCTTTCATGGAAGAGAACATCCAGGAAGTTCTGACAACGATGTTTTCCGGGCTGGCGTCCAGAGCTTCCACCTCCCCGAGTAATTTGCTCTCTCCGTATATATTTGCAGGCGAGGTTTCATCGCCTTCAAGAAAAGGCTCTTTTTGTCCTTTGTATCCTGTGAAAACATGATCGGTGGAAATTGTCAGCAGTTTCCTGCCTGTCTCTGCAAGACTTTTAACACCGTCCCTGTTAACCGAATAAGCCAGATCAGGTTTTCGCTGGCACAGATCCACATCCACTACAGCAGCGCAGTTGATGATCCACTGCGGATCAATCCTGTCTACAGCTGCTCTGACGGATTCCGGATCGGTAATATCAACTTCGGGCAGGTCAGTTCCCACGGCGCTGCTGCCCAGAAGCTTCAGAAGCGCAGCTCCCAGCTGACCGGCTGCTCCGGTAATAAGATACTCAGCTTTCATGTTCTCTCCGGGCTCCAGACATCCGGGGGTTGAGAAAATATTCCAAGTCTGCTGTAACTATATGATGAAAGAGGTGCGTAAGTAAATGGAGCGATACCAGCCCTGTGATAAGGCACTCAGTGTATTATTCATGACCCTGATGCACAATAACTCCGTTGATCATAGCTATCAAAGACTTGAGAGAATACGGTTTCTTCAGATAACCCGCAATCTGATCTGAATGAATATTACTTTCCGCATCCTGGCGGTTGAATCCACTGGACAGTATCACCTTTACCATCGGATCTAATTCCTTCAGCTTTTTCAAGCACTCGGCTCCATCCATCAATGGCATTGTCAGATCAAGAACAACACACTGAATTGCATTCCGGTTTTCACTGTAGACCTGCAGAGCCTCTTCTCCGTTTCCAGCAGAAAATACAGTGAAGCCCTCTTTCACAAGGACTTGTTTCCCGATAAAAACTATGCTTGCCTCATCATCAACGATCAGAACTCCAGCAGCAGTTTTAACAGAGGAAGTTGAATGATGTATTGAATCATCCGGCAGCACATGCTCATATGTATGTTCTGATGCAGGAATGAAGACCTTAATAGATGATCCGGATCCTATTTCGCTGCTTACAGTGAGAAATCCTTTGTGCCCTTCAATAATTCCATGAACAACTGCCATTCCAAGTCCTCTGCCTGTAAATTTCGTTGAAAAAAACGGCTCGAACAGCTTCTCAATAATATCGGGTGTCATGCCGCATCCGGTATCGTCAACCTGCAGAAATACATATGGATGGTTCTCTTCATCCGAAATATATTTTTCCGGAGCCAGTGTATTCTCGAGGCCAGTCGTTACAGTAATCGTACCGTTTGAAGAACCAATTGCTTCTGAAGCATTGGTAATCAGATTCAGGACTACCTGTCCCATCTGTGAGCTGTCAACTGTTATCGGTGGTAAACAGTCCTCTATATGGAATAGAAGTCTGGCTTTTCTGGAAACAGAAAGGTAAAGAATGGGTTTCATCTTTTCAATAATGGCATTGAGTGAAACTGTTTCCACAACAAAGTTTCCTTTGCCTGAATATGCAAGCATCTGCCCGGTGAGTTCGCTGGCCAGCCCGACAGATTTGTTGATTTCATCCAGATATTGGTGAACTTTTTCTTCTTTGTTAATAGAAGCAGCAAGATCT
>JBDLJP010000187.1:0-4712 GCA_039714295.1 Candidatus Fermentibacterota bacterium | reverse complement strand
TAAATTCAGTTATGTACAGACACCAAAAGGAGATATGGAGCATTTGACTCAGGTGTACCATATTTATTTCGCTATAAACGGGAGCAACAATTACGACTGGCTCCTTGCCCATGAATTGAGCCACCACTGGTGGGGGAACTGTGTTACCGAGGATGTCTGGACCGATGTCTGGCTTTCAGAGGGGTTCGCCGTTTACAGCGAGGCCCTCTGGGCCGAGTACTACGGTGAATCCGCTTACAATGATTATGTTTTGAATGATATGATGATACCCTATCTGAACAGCGGAGAACTGTTTCCAATCACAAACCCTACTACTCCGGCCGAGATGTGGAGCTACACAACCTACCAGAAGGCAGGAAGCGTTCTTCATATGCTCAGGCATGTACTGGGTGATGCGGATTTCTACGGCTCACTTGATCATTATTTTGATCACCATGCATACTACACCGCAACTACAGACGATTTTCGCGATCATATTGAGGTCGTATCAGGGAATGATATCGACTGGTTCTTCGATACCTGGCTTCACGACTGGGGCTATCCAGTTTACGATATTCAGTACAGCTGGGTGCAAAGCGGTACCGACTGGGATGTTACTGTCGAACTGGAGCAGATACAGACAGTTGGTCCTGTTTTCACGATGCCTCTTGAATTCCTGATTCACGGAGCCTCACAGGATTCCCTTGTTGTCATGTGGAACGACATGGCAGTTCAGAGCTCCGTCTTCACCGTATCCTTCCAGCCTTCAGCTGTTGAGTTTGATCCTGGTAACTACGTGCTGTCCACACATCTTACCGGTGTGGAAGACCAGCCTCTGCCTCCTGTTTACGGAACAGGTACCCTTCACTTTGCTCCCAATCCCGCTCATCTCTCAACCGCATTGCTCTGGAGCGGAATGGATGCTGTGAGTATTGATGTTGGACTGTACGATATTTCAGGCAGGAAACTGCTGGAATGGAGCCTTTCGGAAGAGGAGAGGGTGCTGGATCTGACTTCGGTCCCTGCAGGACTTTACCTTATAGAAGTCTCCGGACCAGGCAGCATTCACCAGACAGCGAAACTGATAGTACAGGATTGACGGTATCTGAGCTGGAAGGAGAGAAAGTTTGAGCCCAAGGATTAATTTACTGCCGATTCATCGTCTCGAAGGGCTTACAGACGCTATTTTCGCCATTGCCATGACACTGATGGTGCTGGGCCTCCCGCTTCCCGAAGCTCATCACAATATCAGTTCAGACAGTGATCTGTCGAATCATCTGCTGGAATACTCCGAGCTGTTCTGGACCTATATACTCAGTTTTCTCCTTCTTGGTTATTTCTGGATAAACCAGCAGAAACTCTTCAAGTACATCAAAAACACCTGTACACACCATCTATGGGCTAATCTGGGTGAGCTCCTGCTCGTATGCATTATCCCTTTCTCCTCCGGTCTTATGGGCGATCATATCAATTACTTCACTGCAAGTTTCATCTTCCATGCGAATATTTTTCTGATCGGAGTATTCTTCCTTTTCCAGTGTACGCTCCTGCTGAAATTTCCGGATATTCTGGAGAATCATGTATCCAGATCCATGGCAATGCGGATTGTGAAGATAAACCTGGTTATTCCGGCGCTTTCTGTGGCAGGAATCATAGCAGCTCTCTTCTCACCCCTGTTCAGCCTTGCAGTTTACGCTCTGGTACCGATTCTGACATCCATAATCGCAAATAGAACGAGGGAAAGCGAGGATATGGCTTGAAAATTCTCTTCCTGACACATGACCTGATAACCGTACCGCTGGGAGTGTCCTACATTTCTACTGTATCCAGACTTGCAGGTCATGAAGTTATTGCGGCCGCTCTGAATGAAAGTGACCTTCTTGATACGGTCAGAGAATTTTCTCCCGATCTGGTCGCCTTCGGATGCACAACAGGATTTCACAGAAAATACCTCGAAGCTGTAGACAGAATCAGAAGAAATTTTGATGTAATCACCGTTATGGGGGGTGCTCACCCGACTTTCTTCCCGGATACCATTGAGGAAAGCGATCAACTGGATTTTATCATCAGAGGTGAAGCGGAAGATGCGTTCCTGCAGCTTCTGGAAGCTCTGGAGGGAAAGAGAAACCTGGGAAGTGTCGGGAATCTCAGTTTTATAAGGGACGGGAATGTAATTCATAATCCCCTGCTTCCGCTTCGCGAGGATCTTGATTCCATTCCCTTTCCGGACAGGAAGATGCTTGGCAGATACGAAGAAAAACTCAACAGAAAGGCAATATTCGTCATAACAGGCAGAGGCTGCCCCTACAACTGCAGCTACTGCTTCAATCACTCTTTCAACAAGATCTACAGCGGTCTGGGCAGGATGTGCAGAAGACGAAGCGTTGAGAATGTAATCTGTGAGATCGAACAGATCAGGAGTGAGAATCCGGATCTTCAG
Organism: Candidatus Fermentibacterota bacterium; assembly: GCA_039714295.1. GTDB lineage: Bacteria > Fermentibacterota > Fermentibacteria > Fermentibacterales > JCC-6 > Aegiribacteria. The sequence goes on along the minus strand of JBDLJP010000187.1, from coordinate 2,293 downwards.
ATGGTAATCTTCCAGGATGACATTTTTATTCTGGAGCGTGAATGGGTGTTCGAGTTCTGCCGGGTTTACGCTGAACGAATCGGTCTTCCTTTCCATTGTCATCTCAGAGCCAATCTGGTCGACGATGAAATCACAGTGGAATTGAAAAAAGCGGGTTGCGTAAGTGTTAAAATGGCAATAGAATCCGCTTCCGACAGACTGCGCAACGGGATATTGAACAGAAACATGAGCAGAGAGACAATAGAGCAAGCCTGCAGGGCGGTCAAGAATGCCGGAATTGTACTTGTCACACAGAATATCATGGGGATTCCAACAGGTACACTTGAGGATGATCTTGACACACTGACCCTGAACTGCTCTATTGAACCGGATTTTGCTTTTGCCACTCTCCTGCAGCCTTATCCAACGACAGAGATAGGCAGGTTCTGCATTGAGAACGGTTTTATGGAGGAGGAGGATTCAGCGGACGCTCCCGATTCCTTTTTCGACTGCAGTATTCTGAAAATTCCTGACAGGAGCAGGAGGGAGAGGTTAAGAAAACTTTTCGCTCTGGCTGTTGAATACCCCATGCTGCACGATAACATCAGAACTATTATCGATCTTCCCCTGGATCCGCTTTACGATATCATGGACAAACTCTGGAAAGGGTACTGTATAAAGCAGAGGGAATTTCCCTACAAACTTACCGCAGGGGAATATATCCGAAGTGTTATCACATACTTCAGAAGCAGATATTACTGAGCGGGAGAAAGGAGTTCGTGAGCTTTCTTCAGTGAAGTGATTATATCTATGTGCTGTGGACAGTTCTTCATGCATTTACCGCATTCCGTGCACTCTGATGCCCACTTCTGCTCACCGAGGAAGTTGTAGTAGGTCCTGGCAGTATCAGGAGCTTCGTACATTTCGCTCAAATTGAAGTACGAGAAGATCGACGGAATTGCAACATCCTCGGGGCATGGCATGCAGTATCTGCAGTCCGTGCAGGGAATCGGTGCTTTCTTCCGGTACTCTCCGCGAACCTTAATCAGAATCTCTTCCTCGTACTCAGTCATGCTTCCTATACTTGAATCGCAGGCACTTGTGATGTTCTGCTGAAGCTGCTCCATAGTACTCATTCCGCTTATGACCGAAGCAATCTCCGGCTTGTCCCAGAGCCACTGGAGGGACCAGTCCGCCGGCGTCCTCTGAATACTGGACTCTTTAAATATTCTTCTCACTGAGGGGGGAGGCTCTTTGGCAAGGAGTCCGCCCCGGAGAGGCTCCATAGCGACTACAGCAAGACCGTTATCGGCTGCGTACTTCACTCCCTCGGTTCCAGCCTGGAATTCTGTGTCCATATAGTTGTACATAAGCAGGGTCATGGTCCAGCTGTCGTATTCGTCAACGATCCTTTTGAAGAGGGAGGGAGTGTCGTGGAATGAGAATCCAAGGTGCTTTATCGTCCCGTCCGCCAGTTTCTTCTCCGCCCAGTCAAAGTATCCCAGATTCCTGATATTGTCCCACCAGTCCCGCTGAAGGGCATGGAGAAGGTAGAAATCAATGCAGTCTGTCTGAAGGCGCTTCATCTGTTCATCGAAGTACCTGTCGAAATCATCCCTGTTCTCTATTTTCCAGGTTGGTAGCTTGGTCGCTATCCTGACTTTCTCCCTGTAGCCGCCCTTCAACGCTCTTCCAAGAAATGACTCGCTCTCTCCATCATGGTAATTCCATGCGGTGTCAAGGTAATTAACTCCGTTATCTATCGCGGAACGAAGCATTGAAGAGGCTTCCTGTTCAAGGATAGCGGGAGAATCTTTCCGGGAGAGAGGCAGGCGCATAATACCGAAACCAAGCGCTGATACTTCCCAGTTCAGTCTTCCGAATTGTCTGTATTTCATAAACTCCGGCTAAGTCATTTCTTCAGGTGTTGCAGAACAGCTCCGAATACAGCATCCGGTCTTTCAACAACCGTTATTCCCGCATCGCGGAGGGCTTTCTGTTTGGCTTCCCAGGTTTCATTATCGTTCCTTATCATAGCTCCTGCATGGCTCTGGGAAACACCTGCTTTTGTGAATTTCCCTCCCAGAAAGACTACGACAGGCTTAGTGATCTGTCCCTTCATCACAGCTTCGGCGAGGTCGTTCTCCTGAGTTGTGCCGGTTTCGCCGTAAACAGCCATCACTTTCGTTCTGGGATCCTCTTCAAAGGCTGCTGCGGCGTCCAGCATCGACACTCCGGGAACCGGATCTCCGCCGACACACAAGACGGCAGACAATCCGGGATAATCCTCTCCCCATAGAGGACCGTACGATCC
>JBDLJP010000186.1:0-4731 GCA_039714295.1 Candidatus Fermentibacterota bacterium | reverse complement strand
GAGATCCGTTGCCTCAGAGAGCATAGAACCCTGCTGGAATCGGGAGAAAAACTCAGGGCGCTTGAAGAGAAGATGAAACTCTGCACCGGACGTGAGCAGAAAGCCTCAGCCGCTGTTTCAGCAGCGGCAGCACGGCAGAGTCAGGCGAGGGTTTCCCTTGAGAAGGCTCAGATTCGTCTTGACGGTGAACATGCCAGGTGCGCTGAGCTCGACGGCTCCATGAGCAGGATCCGCGAACAGCTGGCCGTTACAGAAGAGCGCCGCAGGAACACATCGTTACAGATAGAGAGTTCGCTCCGGGAATCATCCGATGAGCATAAAAGAGCAGAAAAGCTGAGGATGGAAGCGGAAGAGCTGCTCGATCGCGAGGATTCTCTCAGTAAACAGATAAGTGATGCCCGGAAAGTTCTCGAAAAGGCTTCGCAGGACTCCGGACAGGCCGAGAAACGGTATGCCGAATCAGCCATGGAGCTGGAGAAGCAGCGGGAAGAGTACCGAAACATATCGGAGACGGTGCAGTCTCTTCAGAAACAGTACACCGACAACCTCCGCAGCAGGGAGAGGGCAAGACAGGAGACTGAACATGCCCTTGAGCGGCAGGTGGAGTTGAAATCAGCTCAGGAAGAATTGGAAATAAACCTTGAAGACGCTGAAACGCTTCTCGGGGAAATCAGGAGCAGGAAGGAAGTTCTTGCCGCGTCACTTGAGGATACCCGCACCGGACGCGAGGGGATCTCAGGTGAGATCGCAGAAGTCGGATCACTGATTCGCTCCCTGGAAATGGAGGCAGGTCTGCTGCAGGCCAGGATCAGCAGTCTCCGGGAAGCGAAGCCTTCTGTCCGCGACGGGCACCCTGGAATTTCCTCCCGCATGTCAGTTCGCAGCGGAATGGGGATAGCTGTAGGAGCATGGCTTGATTCATTCCAGGATTCGATGATCTGGGATACTCGGGGGGTTCTGCCGGACGGGAGCAACGGCGAGCGGTACTGCATGAACTTCAGAGAAGCGGACAGACCTGATATCCCGGAAGGGGCAGTATGGCTGCCTGACTGTCTTGAAGAGGGTTCGCATGAGAGTCTCAGAAACCTGCTTTCAGGAGCAATTGTCGCACCTGACAGAGGGAAGGCCGCGCAGTGGTTCTGGAGTGGTACCGGCTTTGATATCGTAACAGTTGAAGGTGATCTGTTCCGGCAGGACGGTCTTGTAAAACTGGGGGTTCCCGAATCGGGCGGAGGACTGATCGAGCGGGAAGCTCTGGCTCTGGAAGCTGAAAAAAAGGCACTTCTCCATGCCGGTAAACTGGAAACCCTGCGTTCATCCGAAACGGAACTTCTCGAAAGATTCAAGGCGCATGAAGCCGCATTCGAGGAATTACGCAGGCAGATATCCGCAGCCGAGATGGAAGAGGCATCGCTGCAGGCAACAGCTGCAGGTTACGGAAAGAGAATAGGCGAACTTCAATCCGAATTGAAGGTTATTGAGGAGAAGCTTCCAGCCCTGAAGCTGATCTCACAAGAACAGGATTCAACAGAGAATACGGATAAACTGAAGCTTTCCACAGATAGTATGGACAGAGTGTCAGCTTCTCTGCGGGAAATCGGAAAACAGAGAGAGAGCCTTGGCGCCGGTCTTAACAATCTTATTCGTGAGGAGAACAGCGCAAAACTTGAACTGACGAAACATGAGACATCATTGAAGCAGATGGAAACCGACAGGAAACGTCTCCAGAGCGGCTCATCGGAAGCATCGGAAAGAAGCTGTGAGATCAAAAAGAGAGTCAGGGAGCTGAGGGATAACGGTGAATCACTTGACGATTCGATCGCGGATTTCAATGTGAATCTTGAGAATTTTTCAGTTCTCAGATCCGAAGCCGAGAACAGCAGGTCAGAAGCAAGCGGAGAACGGGCTGAATGGCTCGAGAGATCGAAACAGGCTGATGCGGAATTGTCACTTCAGAGGGAGGAACTCTCTGCTTCCCGTTCCGATCAGGCCTCTGTATCAGCTGAAATGGAAATTGTCAGAAGCCGCTTCGAAGAACTGAACCAGAAGGAGCTGACTCTTCCCGTTGAAGGGAGTCGCTACTGGGAGTATTCAAATGAGAAACTCCTGAGCGAGCTTGAAAAGCAGATGGGATTCAGAGAGAATCTGGGACCGGTGAACATGCTGGCTGTCGCCGAGTACGAGGAAGCCAGAAAACGGATCGTTTTTCTTGATGAGCAGAGGACTGACCTGAGCGAAGCCAGGGAATCTCTCATCAGCGCCATTTCCGAGATAAACAGAACCGCTGCCAGGAAGTTCGATGAAACATTCGTTGTGGTTAAGAAACACTTCAAGGAGATGTTCACAAGTCTTTTCGGCGGCGGTGAGGCCGAGATAATTGCTCTGGATTCGGAGGATCCTCTGGAGGGAGGAGTCCAGATAATAGCCAGGCCTCCCGGCAAGAAACTTGACAATATCACAGCGCTTTCCAGCGGCGAGCAGGCAATGACTGCCGCTGCGCTCCTCTTTGCTCTGTACCTGGTGAAGCCATCCCCCTTCTGTGTGCTGGATGAGCTTGATGCACCCCTGGATGACACGAACGTGGATAATTACATCAAGCTCCTGAGAAACTTTGTCCAGAGGACGCAGTTCATCGTCATCACTCACAACAAGAGAACGATGGAATCCGCTGACCGTCTCTTCGGAATCACCATGGCGGAAAAGGGTGTATCATCCATGACTTCAGTCAGCCTTGAAACAGCTTTGAAAATAAGTGAAGACTGAGTGCTCCGATGGTTTTGAATCTTAAAAACAAACTCAGGAAAAGCAGCGAAGCTCTTGCCGGCAGACTGGACAGGCTATTCGGGAGTGCGGTCATCAGGGATGCGGATCTTGATGAGACTGAAGAGATTCTTCTCGGAAGCGATCTAGGATGGGAACTTACTGAGAAGGTTATCGCTGAACTTCCCGGAAGGGTCAGAAGATCCGGGCTCTCCTGGAGGGAAGCTCTGGCCGGGATACTGATAGAGAATACACCTCTCCCGGTGTTTGAGAAGAACTCTGCTGTCAGACCTTTTGTGACTGTTGTAGTGGGCGTTAACGGTGCTGGAAAGACCACAACCATAGCCCGTCTTGCCGCAAGGCTGCAGGGGAGAGAAGAAAAGGTACTTATGGCATGTGCCGACACTTTCAGAGCCGCGGCGGCGGAGCAGCTCGGTGTCTGGGCGGACAGACTCGGGACAGCCGTTCTGTCGCAGCTGCCCGGATCAGATGCGGGAGCTGTAGCATTTGATGCCGTAAAACGCGGTCTCAGCAGGAATTATGATTCGGTGATCATTGATACTGCAGGCAGGCTTCCCAACAAGAAAGGGCTGCTTGATGAGCTTGCCAAGATACACAGAGTATGCGGCAGCGCGATGGAGTCCGCGCCCCACGAAGTGCTGCTGGTTCTCGATGGGACCGTAGGTCAGAATGCCAGGGCCCAGGCTGAGCAGTTCACGAAGGCTATACCTGTTACCGGACTTGTTGTTACAAAGCTTGACGGAACAGCCAGAGGAGGATCCGTACTGGCTATGGCAAGCCAGCTGGGTATACCTGTAAAATACATCGGTGTGGGCGAGGGAAGCGGAGACCTTCTTGATTTCAATCTTGAATCCTATGTGCGGGCGCTGCTGGGAATCTGACCGATGCTGAAAATGGAAAACCTCTCAAAAACCTACGGTGGCGTGAACGCTGTTATTGATCTGTCCCTGGATATTCCATCAGGGGAGGTATTCGGGCTCTTAGGTCCCAACGGGGCGGGTAAAACAACTACCCTGAAAATGATACCCGGACTTGTGGTGCCCGACGGGGGACGCATTGAGATCAATTCCGCTGACTTGTCAGAGAACCCCCGGAAGGCAAGATCATTTGTAGCCTATGTCCCTGATGAACCTACGATATATCCCCGACTGTCCGGCAGGGAATTCCTCAGATTTACCGGTAGAATGAGGGATATTCCTCCGGATGAACTGGACAGGAGGATCGCTTTCCATATAGAGCTTTTCAATATGGGCGGATGGATCGACAGCAGGGGTGAGGGGTATTCCCACGGCATGATCCAGAGAGTTGTTCTATCCGCAGCTTTCATTGCGCGACCGGCTCTTTATGTGATCGATGAACCTCATGTGGGACTTGATCCCGCGACAGCTGAAACTTTCAACAGGATGGCCAGGGCAGCTGCCGCTGCTGGTGCCGCTATCATTCTATCAACTCACACGCTCCCGGTTGCGCGCGCTTTCTGCGACAGGCTGGGGATCATACATGAAGGTCGATTGATAGAGGTTTTCAGAACCGATAAGATGGACGGAGAGGATCTGCAGGATATCTTTTTCAGAATTACCGGTACAGGTCCCGCTGATGTTGCGGACTTTTTCAGGGGACCGGACTTTCAGCCCGGTCCCTGTACGATCTGAGTTTAGAATGAAGTTTTAATATTGCCCCAGGTGGAATTCTGCAGTGCTGCGACTGCTCCGAACTGGACATTAGCGAAAAGCTCTCCGTTGGTTACAGGCTCTATGAATTCGATTCTGGTTATCTCCTCATCGGAGTGAACTCCCCAGAAAACGCCGGGTACCGTACCTGATGCGGATGTAGTGCCAAGAGAACCGCTGGTTCCGAATACTTCGATATCAACAGTTCCGGGTGCCATCGGCATGACTATTTCAAGAGCGAAAGCATTTACCGGAACGGAGAACGAATACTCACTGTTGT
>JBDLJP010000185.1:0-4749 GCA_039714295.1 Candidatus Fermentibacterota bacterium | reverse complement strand
CAGCCTTCGCAGATTTATGATGAGAGTAAGGTAAAGACTCTTTCTTCAATAGAGCATATTCGCCTCAGAACAGGAATGTACATCGGGCGACTCGGTAACGGTACCCATCCTGATGACGGGATCTATGTACTTTTTAAGGAAGTCATGGATAATTCTATTGATGAATACATTATGGGCTGCGGCAAGCGTATCACTATTACAGGCGATGCAAATTCACTTACCATACGAGATTACGGAAGAGGCATTCCTCTTGGAAAACTGGTAGAGTGCGTTTCCCAGATAAATACCGGAGCCAAATACAATACTGATGTTTTCATGTTCAGCGTCGGTTTGAACGGAATCGGAACCAAGGCTGTGAACGCTCTCTCTGAGAATTTCAGAGTAGTTGCGTACAGGGAAAACAATTATCGTGAAGTTGTTTATTGCCGCGGAAAACTCATAAAAGACGAGAGCGGAAAATCCTCCAAAAGAAACGGAACCCTGGTCGAGTTCACTCCGGACAGGGAAATATTCGCTGACTATGCCTTCCGGGAGGAATTCCTTCAGGACAGGTGCCAGCACTACGCTCACCTGAATGCCGGGCTCAGAATCAGATTGAACGGTACGGACTTTATTTCTGAAGATGGCCTGATGGATCTTCTTCATGATGAAGCGGGAGAATCCGCAATGTATCCTGTTCTGTTTTTCAGAGATAAGACACTTGAATTCGCTTTGACACACACCAATGACTTTGGCGAGCGTTACCTTTCATTTGCTAACGGTCAGTACACATCCAGCGGAGGAACGCACCTCTCCGCCTTCAAGGAGGGTGTAACCAAAGGCATCAACTCGTTCGCAGGTGAAAGCTACTCCGGTCAGGATGTGAGAGAGGGTATTATCGCCGCTGTTTCCATTCGTATCAAAGAACCGGTTTTTGAATCACAGACCAAGACCAGGCTGGGCAATAATGATATAAGAGGCTGGATAGTCAATACTGTTAAAACCGAGCTGGAGAAACATCTGCACAAGAATCCGGATATTGCCTCGATCCTGGTCAACAAAGTTAAGATCAATCAGAAAGTCCGTACAGAACTTTCCAATGTGAAGAAAAAAGCAAAACAGAGAGCAAGGCAGGTTGCTCTGAGGATACCTCATCTGAAGGACTGCAAAATTCACTACGGAGACGATAATAAAAGGGCCGAGGAAACAATGATATTCCTTACCGAGGGCGCCAGCGCAGCAGGGAGTATCATTTCAAGCCGGGATGTCCAGACGCAGGCAGTATTTGCCCTTAAGGGAAAACCACTGAACTGTTTCGGCAAAAGGCAGGATACCGTCTACAAGAATGAGGAAATATACAACATCATGCGCGCACTGAATATCGAGAACGACCTTGAGGGTTTAAGATACAACAGGATTATTCTCGCCACCGATGCGGACGTTGATGGAATGCATATACGAAATCTCCTCCTGACATTATTCCTTCACTTCTTCGAGGGTCTTGTTCTGGACGAACATCTTTTCATTCTTGAGACACCTCTCTTTCGAGTAAGGAACAAAAAGGAAACCGTTTACTGCTACAGCGAGAAGGAAAAACAGAAAACCGCAGCCCGCCTTGGTGAGAAAGCTGAAATAACCAGATTCAAAGGACTGGGAGAGATTTCACCAAAGGAGTTCGGGCAGTTCATCGGTACGGATATGAGGCTGGAACCGGTTCGGATCACCAGATTGAAGGATATTCCGGAAATGCTGGATTTCTACATGGGACGAAACACACCCGAAAGGCGTGAATTCATCATGGAGAATCTGGTATGAGCGAAACCAGCCTCAGAAGGTTATACAAGCGCTACTTTCTTGAATACGCTTCCTACGTCATTAAGGATCGAGCTATTCCTGACCTGGCGGACGGTCTCAAACCGGTACAGAGAAGGATTCTATGGTCTCTGTTTCAGATGGATGACGGCAGGTTCAGCAAGGTTGCCAATGTTATAGGTTATTGCATGCAGTTCCACCCTCACGGTGATCGTTCTATAGGCGACGCACTTGTATCCCTGGCAAACCGGGGATTTTTCATCGAGAAACAGGGAAATTTCGGTAACATTTTCACAGGCGACAGCGCTTCTGCCGCAAGGTATATAGAATGCAGGCTAACGGATCTTGCCAGGGAGACCCTGTTCAATAAAAGGATCACCGATTTCGAGCCAAGTTACGATGGGCGGAATCAGGAACCGGTCCTTCTGCCCTCCAAGCTTCCTGTTCTGCTTCTTCTAGGCGCGGAGGGTATTGCGGTGGGTATGTCGACCAAAATACTACCCCATAACTTCCAGGAGGTTCTCAAGGCTCAGATAGCATGCCTTCAGGAGAAGGATTTCAAACTCTATCCCGATTTTCCCCAGGGCGGTCGAATTGATGTATCAGATTACGATGACGGACGGGGGCGGATAAGGAACCGGGCCAGGATTGAGAAGGACGGCAGCAAGAACCTGATTATAAGAGACCTTCCGTGGGGAACCACAACAGAATCGATAGTAAACTCCATTGAACTTGCATCCAACAAGGGCAAGATAAAGATCTCCTCTATCGACGATTACACCACCGACGCAGTCGAGATCAATGTAAGGCTCTCCCGCGGAGTCGGAATTGATGAAGGGTTGAAAAGACTGTTCGCGCACACGGACTGCGAAACTGTGAATTCTTCGAACATAGTTGTAATCCAGGACGGTGCTCCCGTTGAAACCACCATAACAGAGATGATACATTACTGTACCGGCAGGCTGATAGAGATTCTGAAGCTGGAACTGAGGCTTGAAATCAGCGATTACACTGGAAGACTGCATTGGCTCACACTGGAGCAGATATTCATAGAGAACAGGCTCTACAAGAACATAGAGGAATGTACTTCCTGGATTAATGTAAGAGATACAGTCAGCCGGAGTCTCAAGCCATTTACGGATGAGATCAAACTGGAAGTCACCGAAGAGGATATTGACAAACTTCTTTCATTGAAGATCCGAAGAATATCAAGATTCGATATAGACAGTCACAAGGAAGAGATGAGTGCGATCCGGAAGAAGATGAAGAAAGCTAAGTCCAACCTCCGGAATATAGTACCATTCGCAGTAGACTATCTGGAAAAACTTCTGGAGAAGTACGGGAAGAATCACCCCAGATTGACCAGTATCGAGGATTTCAGTGATATCGATGTGAAGAAAGTGGCTATAAGAAACCTCAAGGCTGGCTTCAACTCTGATACGGGTCTGTTTGGAACCTCGATTAAAGGGGACAGAACTTTCAGCGTTTCCGAGTATGACAGGTTCGTATTTTTCCTTGATGATGGAACTTACAGGGTTATTCCAGTCCAGGATAAGTATTTCATTAACGGGAATATCCTCTTCTGCGGTGTGCATAATAAAAATACGGTCTTTACAGCTGTTTATAAACAGCAGAAGACCGGGATAGCGTTCATTAAGAGATTCTGTATCGGAAGTTATATCATGGACAAAGAGTATAGATTCACTCCAGATGGGGGAGAGGTCGTGTTCTTTACAGGGGAGCCTGAAATGAAGCTCGATTTCTGGTTCCAGCGAACCAAGAGGATGCGCAGAAGGAAGGATGAATGTCTCATATCCGATTATCGTGTCACCAGTGAAAACGCAAAAGGTGTTCAGCTGTGCGGAAAGAAGATCATCTCCAGTATCAAGGGTGTTTCACTGGATAATGAGGACGAATCCGAGGACCCACCTGTAACAGATGATACAATGGAAGACTCAGAAACTCCCGTTGAGGCAGATGATACACGGAAAGCACAAAATGAGACTGCCCGGATCGAGCCGCTGTCGCCGGAAGAGGTTATTAAGCAGGCTGAAGATTTCCGCACTAATGCAGCTGAAACTCTGAAAAGAGTGGAAAAAGCCGTTCATTCCGATGATGACGAAGATGCAGGCGATCTTTTCGGAAATCTGGACTGAACAGTTATTACTTAAAACCTAATCCCAGTTACCAATCCTCTGGAACTCAAAAGTTTCTCCGCAGCAGCCCGGGCACTGGTGGGGTCCATCGTACAACGATACAAGCTTCCAGTTCAGCGGATCCCCGGTCAGTTCATCGTTCAGGTGGGCACCTGCCGGCAGTACTCCGTTCAGGCTGATCTCTCCGAGTACTTCGGGCGAAGTCCAGATCATGGCTATTTCCACGACTTCCGCGTAGGAGTTTCTGATAACAGCTGTGATCTCTTCAACTGATATGTTTCCGGTTTCAGGATGGTTATTGGTAATTGTGGCTGCTATTTCCTCGGCAGTCTGCATTCCTATCTCATGGTGGTTGTTGGTTATTGTGACTGCTATTTCCTCGGCGGTCTGTATTCCTATCTCATTGTGGTTGTCAGTGATGGTGAGCGTGATCTCTTCAGACTCGATCTCTATCAGGTCGAATCTTACCAGGTGATATTCACCGCTTTCGTTGTCGCGGTAGATTTCAGCAACGTAACCCGGCATCATGCCGTATCCAGCAAAAAACTCGTCGGTCTGGCAGCCGCACTCGGCGCAGATGCCAATAACAATATCCCCTGCAACAACTGACAAGGTACAGGTCAGCATGATAAGTACGAGTATCGAGCGCATATTATTCTCCTTCTTGATATGAATTCGAAATGCTCAAATAGCGCTTAAATTCCCCTTCAGTCTATCCAGCGGATCGTCACCCGCTGCCGGTTCGAATTCCCTGCCGGTTATCATCTCGTACAGTTTTATGTACCTTGAAGAGAGTTCAATG
>JBDLJP010000184.1:0-4818 GCA_039714295.1 Candidatus Fermentibacterota bacterium | reverse complement strand
CCAGACTGGTGGCAACCCTTCCCGGGGTTTCAGTGTAGAATTTGAAAATCCCATGGTCGGATTCAATGCTGCTTATTCCGGACAGGAATTCCAATTTCTCATGTGGCGGCGGCTGATCTCTGAAAACCGCTTCGACGTAACGACGCTGTCTTACCATGGATCTGAGTTTCCCCGGAGTGTCGATTGCAACTATTTCTCCCCTGTTGATTATTGCCACCCGGGAACAGATATCTCCTGCCTCAACCATATTGTGAGTGGTGATGAATACAGTCAGCCCCTCAGCGTTCAGTCCGGTTACTATTTTTCTGATCAGTCTCGCACTCTGTACATCAAGGCCGCTTGTAGGTTCATCCAGAAAAAGTACTTCAGGCTCTGTAACAAGTGCGGCGCACAGCATCAGCCTCTGTTTGAGACCTTTTGACAGTTCGCGAGCCTTACTCTCTTTCCTGCTCAGGAGTCCAAGGGCTTCCAGCAGCCTTTCTCCGGAGGTGATACGTCTGTTCCGGGGAATACCGTAAAGCTCAGCCATGAGCATCAGGTTTCTCCAGACGGAGAGGTCGAGGTATACGTTAGCCTGTTCGGGAACTACCGCTATATGCTCTCGGGAGAGGATCGATTCTTTCCTGATATCATGACCCTGAATCGCGGCGGAACCGCTGGTCGGCTCGAGAACTCCGGTCAGCATTCGAACGGTAGTCGTTTTTCCTGCGCCGTTTGATCCCAGAAAGCCGAAGATCTCCCCCCTGGCAACCTGAAAACTGACAGCATCTACAGCCCTCAGATTCCCGAACTTTCTCGAAAGACCGTTAACCCTGATAGCGGGTTCATTTACAGCAGCTTTATCAATCATTGATCTTCCTATCTTACAGTGATGCGGAATATTCTGAAAATACAATATAACATTATTCATGTACTCAATAAAGGTAACGTGAAAGAGATTATTCGCTGCATCAGATCAGCTGTTTCAGGGATATATCTGCCCTGTCATGGAGCGGTACTGCACGGCTTCGGCAATATGCGCGGGTTCAATATCGGAAGAATCCGCCAGGTCGGCAATTGTTCTGGAAACCTTGACTATGCGGTCGTACGCCCTCGCGGAAAAACCGTAGAGTTCCATCGCGGATTTCAGGAGTTTGCTGACGTCAGCGGTCAGACGGCAGAACTTCCTGACCATCGGTGAATTCATGCTGGCATTGCAGTAAAGCCCCCTGACACTCCCGAATCTTTCCTCCTGACGCTTTCTTGCCCTGATTACACGCTTTCTTATATCAATCGAACTCTCTCCGGTGGGGAGGCTGGATGAAAGGTCGAGGTATGCGACAGGGGCAACATCTACATGGATATCGATCCTGTCCATCAGAGGCCCTGATATCCTGCTTAAATACCTCTGTATCTGCGGGCCGGTGCAGCTGCATGAATGTGCTGGATCTGTGAAGTAACCGCAGGGGCAGGGGTTCATGGCGGCAGCCAGTGTGAAATTAGCAGGAAATGTCATGGTCATGGATGCCCTTGTTATAGTTACTGTGCCGTCCTCAAGAGGCTGCCTGAGAACCTCAAGGACGTTCCTTCTGAATTCGGGCAGTTCATCGAGGAACAGAACTCCGTTATGGGCAAGACTGACCTCACCCGGACCCGGTATTGTCCCTCCTCCTATAAGCCCGGCATCAGATACAGTGTGATGCGGCGACCGAAAAGGCCGTGTATCAAGCAGGGCGTTTCCGGCTTCCAGAAGCCCTGCAACGCTGTGTATCTTGGTAGTTTCTATTGCTTCCTCCGGAAGCAGCGCGGGAAGTATTGAGGAGAGTCTTCTGGCAAGCATGGTTTTTCCGGACCCGGGGGGACCGATCATCAGTATGTTGTGCCCGCCTGCAGCTGCGACTTCAAGAGCACGCTTGGCGAACTCCTGCCCCCTTACATCCCTGAAATCCGGTTCATCTTTTCCATCGGCTTCTGAGGAAGCGAATATGTGATTTGCAGGCTCTATGGTTACTTTATTGAGCAGAAAGTCAATCACATCTCTCAGGTTTTCAGCCGGATAGATATTCTGCCCCGAAGCAACCGAAGCCTCACCGGAATTCGAGAACGGAACTATAAATCCAGCATGTTCTTCCCTCCTTGCGCGGTCAGCCATGGAGAGAACCCCGCGAACAGGCCGGAGAGCACCGTCCAGAGCCAGTTCTCCGATGAAGTAGAAGCCTTCTAATGAATCCTTCGGGATTATCCCGGATGCAGCAAGGATGCTTACCGCAATAGGCAGGTCGAATCCGGGACCCTCCTTCTTCCTGCCGGCGGGTGCCATGTTGATTGTCAGTTTTTTTCCCGGAAGCTTGAAGCCCAGATTGGATATAGCCGACCTTATGCGCTGCCGAGATTCACGTACGGCATTGTCCGGAAGACCAACGATGGTGAAAGTGGGAAGCCCCAGTGACATATCGGCTTCGATCTCCACCGGATATGAGTCAATACCGAATACAGCAAGGCTACGGGCTCGTGCAAGCATACAACTCTCCTCTGTTATGAGTTTAGGCATTATAGCGTTGGAGTTCAACCCCCGCGTCCGGCTCTTCCAACGATATTTCCCTGTTTCAGAAGGATTCATATGGCTGGACGGAATGCGATTCATTCAGCTATACTCCACTCTATTGATGAAAAGCTCAACACTCATCTGAGGAGGAAGATGACATCCTCGATTTTCAGCAGACTCAAGATACCGCACGTTTTTGTTCTTCTGTCCAGTGTGATTCTCGTTGTCAGCATTCTGACATATCTGATCCCGTCCGGCAGATACGAACGCACCGAAATAACAGTAGGACAGCTGACGCGCACTATAATGATACCTGGAACCTATGAGGAGATTCCCAAGCATATCTCGCTCGAAAGCGTCATTTTGGGCGAGGAGATGGAGGGTATGGCTACTCCGGTGAGCCTAGCAGGGCTCATCAGCGCAATACCAAGGGGTCTGGAATCCGTAGCTGATATCGTCTTTCTCATCTTCATATGCGGCGGCGTTATAGCCGTTGTAAACCGGACCGGAACCATAACCGCCATCATCCAGACCCTGATCAGACGCTTTAAGAATTCAGGTCCGGCCCTGACAATAGTACTGCTGATAGCCGGCGCCATTGCCGGCTCCACTATAGGCATGGGTGAGGAGCTTATCCCGCTCGTTCCCATCTTCCTGCTGGTTTCACAGCAGCTTGGATATGACAGGGTATTCGGTTTCGTACTGGTATTCCTCGGAGCGGATATGGGTTTCTCTGCCGCCACAACGAATCCGTTTACTGTCCAGATTGCTCAGGGCATTGCCGAGGTACCTCTTGGAAGCGGTCTTACCTTCAGAATCATCTTCCTCGCGGTCATCGTTACCACTGCCATAATCTATGTACTGCGGTACGGGCATCGAATAAGGCGCGATCCGTCAAGCGCGATCGTCCCCTTTGATGACGGCAGTGTTTCCACCGCTAATGTAGAGAACATCAAACTCAGACCTGTCCACATCTGGATACTTGTGCAGACCGTGGTGATCTTCGCGATTACACTCTATCTGATGCAGGTAAGGGGCTGGTGGCTCAATGAGATGTCCGGCGGCTTCATTCTGATCGGAGTCATCGCAATCATCCTGTCCAGGCTTCCCGTCTCCGAAGCGGTCGCGGCATTCATCAAAGGCATGGAGGAGATGGTGGTTGCAGCCCTTGTAGTCGGATTCGCCAGGGGTATTCAGGTAGTGCTTATCGACGGTCAGATCCTCGATACGGTCATCTACTTCGCGGCGAACGTTCTGCGCAACACATCTTCGATCGTGGCTGCGGAGGGAATGCTCGTTTTCCAGAGTATCCTGAATTTCTTTATTCCATCCGGTTCCGGTCAGGCAGCGGTTACAATGCCCCTTATGGCGCTGCTCTCCGATATTCTGGGGATTTCCAGGCAGACCGCGGTATTCGCCTTTACCTGCGGAGATGGATTTTCCAACTCCATCGTCCCGACAGGGGGAGTACTGATGGGCATGCTCGCCCTCTCAAAGATCCCCTACGAGAAGTGGCTGAAGTTCATGATGCCGCTGTTCCTTATCCTGATGGGATGGTCTGCGGTTTTCCTGGCCATTGCGGTGCTCATCAACTATTGATACTGTACAGGTCAACCGGATGCTGCTACCTGCAGATCAGAATGTTTTCATGATGGAACAGAATCTCAGTACCTTGAGGGATACCTCCGGAATTGTATGTGATATACAGCGGAACATCATTCACACCCGGTCCTGTCCCCGTCATGAAAGCGAAGTCCGAAGAGACGGAAACATTCCATCCCTGTTTATCGAGGCTGTTGACCAGACCTGTCATCACGGGCCACAGATCATGCTCTACAGGTGTGATCACCCAGCTGTGTTCATTCTGCGAAGATAAGTAACTGTTCAGAAAATCACTGAGAACCATAATCTTTTCATCGTGACAGGAAAGGGGATCGTATGGGCTGTCTGCATGTTTGTTCCAGATTGAAGCGGTGTTCAGGATTGAGAAAACGATCACAGCGATCGTAGATACCTGAACAATCCAGTGCCATATTCGTTCACTCTTGAGTATGCTGGATAACTCCACTATCGCAGAGAGTATCACCGTCCAGGATAGAAGTCCCAGTACAGAAAACCAGAGAAACAAGTATGTGTATGGTTCACCGCGCACCTGAGTTACGGACAAAAATGTTACCAGGTGAAGCAGCAGGAGCATGCCGCAACCGCAATTGGAAGGTATCTGTGAAACCCTCCGGCAACTGCGGTAAACGAAACAAAGGTCAGCAGAAGCGGAAAGATAACAACGAAAGGAT
>JBDLJP010000183.1:0-4826 GCA_039714295.1 Candidatus Fermentibacterota bacterium | reverse complement strand
TCTGCCGATGGTGATACAGCATGGGTTTCCATGGATAATGACAGTATCGGAATTATTAATCTTGCAACCCTGGAAGTATCTGTTGCACCAGGTATTGCCATCTCGAACTGTCAGGGGATCGCTTCCGGAGATAACGGTATTCTATTCATAGCCGAGGGTGCTAACGGCGTTATCACCGGTTACGATACAGGTACATGGACTGAAATTGGACATGTATCAGTTCCAGGTGAAGTTTACGATCTTTTCCCGGGCCCCTCCGGTTACATCTGCGCAATAGTCGATGGCAGCAACGAACTCTGGTTCATTAAAACCGAAACATGCATGCTTTACAAGATGATAACATTCCCGGCGATCCCGAGCGCTGCTGCTTCTATGCCGGACGGCTCCTTCGCGTATGCAGCCTGTCCGGGATCAGGATTGATCATAGTTGCACAGAGCGGTCAGATTGAACTGAGGATGATGGATTTCGGTCTGCCCTCAAACATTGACATTAGCAATGACGGAGAAAGAGCCGTTGTCTGCTCTCCGGATAACGAAGCGGTTTATATACTTGTGGAATAGAACTCAGTTTAATTCAAACGGGGGTATCGGGATGTTTCTCTCGTAAGTATTTCTGAGTACTGTAGCCTGAAGAATATCATCCGAAAGTATCAGAAGACCCCGGAGGGTTTCAGGATGATAAACAGGGGTACCGTTTATATGTGTAATAAGATCGCCTGGTCTAAGTCCTGCCTCCCAGGCTCTGCTTCCTGTTGAGACGGATACAATATGGATCCCCGAAGGCAAGGAGTGCGTTAGAGATATGTTTGCAAGTGCGGTTACACCAAAGGAATATTCGCTGTATACCTCTGACAGAACTACAAGTTTTGCCCACATATACCATATCTGACTTGGATATAGAACAAGATAATCCCTCTGATCAGGTTCATTGAACTGCCGGTCAGGTCTGATCATACCTGTGATGATACCCACGTACTGATCGCTGTTGTTGAACACAGCGGCACCCATAAGTCCGTCACGAAGATCTGAAGAAAGAAGAAATGAACCATCCGGATACTGTTCTTTTGTCCTTCCATCGACAGCGAGAATGCCGCTTAATCCATGACCGACTATTGTAAGGCTTTCCCCTATGTTCGGAACGATATCAGTGGGAATCTGATAGCTTTCGAAGACATCTTGGTCGAAAATCAGTATCACTATGCCGAGATCAGGTGATACAATGAAGGAATCGGGAAATAGAATTCCTGAAGGTGTTTCGACAGTAACGGAGTTATCAGAGGAGAAGATGCATAGTGTTACCGCATGGTTAGGCGAGATGGAAACAGCTGTGGCGAGTTCTATTGTACCGGAAAGCGTCTCGATTCTGACAGTATGCACCTGATCCATGACAGAAGCAGGATTTGCAAGTCCTGTTATTACAGCTAACAGAAATGGAATCATTGTTTCTAAAAGGAGATCAGGCTCGCCTGCCTGGAGTAATCAGAGAGTGGGGCTGTCCTGATGCCTGATTTTAAAGAAAGGCGGATATCAGCATTTTTTGATTCATGCACAGCCATTGCAATGCCCTGCGTATCAGTGATAGATTCCGGTTCAGTCGAAAGTGGAAGTACAGCAATGGTAATGATTAGAAGGGCAGCAACTGCTGGAAAAGTAAGAAGTGCGTTGCGGAACCTGTGCTCCGTACGACCTGTATAGATGTTCGTTTTCAGCATCTCCCTGATATTAAGTTCAAGATCTGCAGGAGGAATCGGAGCCGGAAGTTTTCCGGCTATCTGTGAAATATCCCTGCACATGCTCATAGCTTTCCTGCAGGAGCTGCAGCCAAGAAGGTGGAAATCAAGA
Source organism: Candidatus Fermentibacterota bacterium (assembly GCA_039714295.1). GTDB lineage: Bacteria > Fermentibacterota > Fermentibacteria > Fermentibacterales > JCC-6 > Aegiribacteria. Next base: position 2,984 of record JBDLJP010000183.1, on the reverse strand, counting down.
AGTCTTCTCTGATATTCAGAAGCTTCCCCATCGATAACAAGACTGATCAGTTTAGAAGCGTTTGAACAGTTCATTTCCACTCTTCCCATACATCATCCAGCAGTTCCCGGAGTTTGGTTCTGGCGCGATTAATCCTTGATTTTACAGTTCCAAGCCGGATATTGAGGATTTCCGAAATATCTTCGTACGACATCTGTTCCTGTTCTCTGAGAATAAACGGTTCTCTGTAATGCGGAGGGAGTTTGTCGACTGCTTCTTCGATGGATGCACGGAGTTCAACTCTTCCGGCATTGTAGTGAGGTGCAGTTTTTCCCGGGCTTGAAAGATTGGCATGGTCAAGAGGAACGTGAATCCATCTTGATCTCCTGCGCCATTCTTTCTTTGCAAGATTGCTGGCGATAGTAAATATCCAGTTCACAAGTTTTCTGTCAGTATCGAATTTGTCACGGTATCTGTATACTCTGCAGAAGGTGAGCTGGAGCATTTCCTGTGCATCCTCTTCGTTTCCAAGCATACGTATCAGCATTGAGTAGATAGGAGCCTGAAATCTTCTGATAACTTCAGAAAATGCGTCTTCATCGCCTTTGCAGAGATCAATCATAAGTTCGGAATCAGATCTTGGATCTTTTTCCGTACGTTTGGATGTAATTATTCTTCCAGTCAAAATACACCTTCCAGGAGTCTGGGTCAGTATCTTCACACGTAATATACCCAAACCACCCTGTCTTGTTCCAGCCTTGTAACTTGACCTGAACATGATTTATTGTGAAGATAGTGTCTACCATGAAAAAGAAAAATGTCATACTAAGAATATTATCGTATCTGCGTCCCTACTGGAAGTGGATGACTGGTGCTATGCTCTGCATGGTTCTGTTCGCTCTTTTCAGCGGTGCCTCACTGGGCATGATCCTGCCTTTGTTTGATACTGTATTCGCAAGAACAGACACAGTGGAGGAAAAATGTGATTTTCTGCCGTCAATCAGGCAGAACACATCTGAACCTTTGAGCAGGATGAGTTCCGAACTGCTTTCATTACATTTCGGGGGGGCTGTTTCTGCAGGAGAAGATATTCTGACCGGGGTAAGAAACAGTTTATACGAATCGGATCCGCAGCAGGTTCTGATTGTTATAGTAATCGGACTCATACTTATAGTACTTATAAAGAACACTCTTGGCTTCATGCAGGTGTTCTTTCTCTCAAAAGCTGAACAGGGAGTTGTTGCCAGTGTAAGGGGTAGTTTATACAATCATCTGCTTCAGCTTGATATGGGATTCTATACATCTGCCAGATCGGGAGATGTAATGGCAAGATTCACATCCGATGTAGGCAATATGAACTGGGCAATGACCGAGATGATGATGAGTGTTCCCAGACAGTTTGTGCTTCTTCTTGTATACCTTGGACTTGCGCTCTGGGCTTCATGGCGTCTTGCTCTCATTACACTTCTTGTCTTTCCGCCGGCGATGCTTTTCATTCTGATACTGAGCAGGAGGCTCAGGAAAAAAACTCACTTATCACAGGAAAAACTGTCGGATTTCTCAGCACTTCTCCAGGAAACGATATTCGGTATCAGGATTGTCAAAGCCTTTTCCATGGAGAAATTCGAAGGATCAAAGTTCGCAGGTATACTGGATGTTCACAGGAGAACTGAAACATCCCTGCAGCGAGAAAGGGCGTTCGCAAGCCCGGTCACGGAGATCATGGGTTCCATAGCAAGCGGATTCATAATGTGGTATGGAGGCAGCGCAATACTCTCCGGGGGCACGCTCTCCACAGGCAGATTTCTTGTTTTCCTTGCTGCATCCCTGTCCATGATGAAACCTATCAAGACGATAAGCAACGCCAACAGCAGGATACAGACAGGTATTGCTTCGGCGGAGCGCGTTTTTAACCTTATGGATCTGGAGCCGGCAATCAAACAACCGCCTGATCCTGTACCCTTTGATTCTTTCAATGACACAATAGAGTTCAGGGACATCTGTTTCAGCTATGAGAGCGAAAATCCTGTTTTAACAGATGTTTCATTCTCACTCAATAAAGGCGAAATAATTGCACTTGTCGGACCGAGCGGTGGCGGCAAAAGTACGATCGCCGACCTCATTCCGCGCTTCTACGATCCCGATTCCGGTTCGATTCTGATAGACGGCAGCGATCTCAGAAAAATCAACCTTGAAGGACTTAGAAAAAACCTTGGCGTAGTTACACAGGAAACGGTCCTCTTCAACGATACTGTCAGGAACAATATCGCATACGGTGAACAGAGTATCCCTGAAGAAAAAGTAAGACTTGCAGCACAGGTAGCTAACGCTCTTGAGTTCATCGAGGATATGCCTCTCGGTTTCGATACTGTCATAGGGGAGAGAGGCACAAGGCTCTCCGGAGGACAGAGGCAGCGGCTCGCCATTGCGAGGGCAGTTCTGAAGGATCCTGACATCCTTATCTTCGATGAAGCCACATCAGCCCTGGATACTCATTCAGAACGACAGGTGCAGAAGGCAATTGACGGACTCATCGAAGGCAGAACCTCGCTGATAATCGCGCACAGGCTCAGTACAATAACAAAAGCCACAAGGGTCCTTTACATCGACAAAGGCAGAATTGCTGAAAGCGGAACACACTCTGAATTGCTTACATTGAATGGTAAGTACAGACTTCTATATGACATGCAGTTCTCAGGCAAATAGCGCGGTAATTATCCGTCTTCATTCGCTGGGGGATGTGGTCCTGGCCCAGCCTGCGGCTTCAGCTCTGTCGGACAAGTACGAAGTCTTCTTTGTAACAAATGAGCAATATCAGCCAGTAGTTGATCGCATGCCCGGAGATATACATCCGGTAACAACAGGGCGGAATGATGGACCGTTCGCTCTTCGAAACGCTATAAAGACGATATCACCGGATCTGACAGTAGATCTGCAGAACAATATCGCTTCGAGAATTGCGACTGCCGGAAGACCTGTTAGAAACAGATTCAGGATGGACAGAA
>JBDLJP010000182.1:0-4900 GCA_039714295.1 Candidatus Fermentibacterota bacterium | reverse complement strand
GCATCGTTCAGAATCGAAATCAAGAGAATAGAACTGTTGACAGGTATTATTACAACACTGCAGGCTGTTCAGCCTCATGAGTTTAAAGAATACATCAGCGCCAGTCTCTGCGCGAAATGGATATCTGATGGAAACTGGAGATTGATCGCTGGAAGTGCTGACGATCTCATTCTGGACAAACCTGAGGAAGAATCTCGTATCAGTGAACCGGATCTATTTTCGGGAACCGGCTTCGACTGGTGACGGGGTAGTGTATTGACTTTCATCAGGGACCGGCAGTTCTACAAATTCTCCGCTTACGGATTCCTGAAAAATCTTCGCTTTTTCGAACCATTCATTATTCTGTATTTCAGAGAAGCTGGATTCTCTTTCCTTGATATAGGGATACTTTTCGCTATCAGAGAAACAGCAACTGTATTACTTGAAGTTCCTACCGGTCTGGTAGCTGATGTAGGCGGAAGAAAGATCTCCATGGTCTTCTCAATGGCAGCATATATAGTGAGCTTCCTGACTTTCTTTTTCTTTCCTTCCTATGCAGCAGCAGCAGGAGCAATGGTGCTGTTCGCATGCGGCGAGGCATTCAGAACAGGTACTCACAAGGCTATGATCCTGGAATACCTCAGTCTTACGGGGCAGGAGGAGTGGAAGCCAGATTACTACGGAGCCACGAGGGCAGCTTCCAAGCTGGGTTCGGCTTTAAACGCACTGATCGCAGCCGCACTGGTCTTTTTATCCGGCAGTTTCAGGTACATTTTCCTTGCCGCCGCCCTTCCGTGTCTGATCAATATGCTTAACCTGGCCTCGTATCCAGCGTCACTGAACGGAACAGATGTAAGAGGAACCCATACACGAACAGGTATCAGACCCGCTTTGAAATATTTCATGTCACTGTTCCGGGATCATCATGCACGTCTGAGTATTGTTAACTCCGCCGTATTTGACAGCTTTTTTAAGGTTACAAAAGAATACCTTCAACCGGTCCTTAAAGCCATGGCGATAGGGCTGCCGGTATTAACAGCACTGACAGTTGACAGGAGAACCGCGATCGGGATCGGTCTTGCATATTTCATTCTATTTCTTGCCGCAAGCACCGCATCAAGATATGCCGGGAAATTCAGCAGGCGGATCAGGGGTCTTGTACAGTCAATCAATACAACATGGATCGTAGGCTTCAGTATGCTGATAATCGCCGGTGCCGCTCAGGGTATGTCAGTATACCTTGTTGCGATAGGCGCATACCTTGTTCTATTCATTCTTCAGAACCTCAGAAGACCTCTGTGTGTTACTTATATAAGCGATAAGGTTCCGCACAAGGTCATGGCTTCGGGGCTGTCCGTTGAATCACTGGTTAAAACCCTTGCTATGACAATCCTGGCGCCGGCTTGCGGTTATCTTGCTGATCTTGCCGGGGTGGGAATAACTGTAGCTGCAGCTGGAGTGCTGATGGGAATTCTCTACCTGCCTCTGAGGCTCGGAAAACCTGAACAGATGTAAGCCTCAGCTCTCTGATCCCTCTTCCTGCGGAAAATCTGTTCTTCGCTTTATTACAAGAATGGTGCTGCCCAGGCATGCACCGAGTGTGGCAACTTTCCAGCCCTCTTCCTGTTTCTCGGCGATGATATCAGATATCCTGCCTCTGAGGCTCCAGAATATCTGGATAATTTCATGTTCATATTCGTAACCGTCATTCGCAAGGATCAGCATATTCCTGCCGGAAACCTCTCCGAGCGCGACTACATTCCAGTTCTTTTTTTCGCTGCTCATAATGGTTTTTTTCATAGCTGCAGCGCTTTTCCATGAAGCAGGGATCATAATGTGTTTCAGAATTTGTCTCCTTTCATTGGTATGAGGCGGGAGTTCATTTCAAAACGGCAAGAAGCATTTCAACAGGTTCCGGAAAATCCATTACCATAAATAGTTCCTTAAGGAAAGATAAGCAATAGTATTGCCGAAATCAGATAAAGGATATACTACAGGGTTCTTTCAATACCGTGAGCGAACGGCGTCTCCGGGGGATGCCCGTTCGGAGTAAGCGACCAGTAGTAGTAGAGCTGGTCAATCGTCTCCCTGCCTGGAACCAGATCATTCTGTTCGTGAGGATCAACCGTAAGGTCATAAAGAACCGGTGAACCTTCCAGCGGATTTCCAATAACCACCATATTATCAAGTCTTATAGCTGCCATATCAGGAGTTGAAGAAACAAGGTTGCTTGAGGTTATGAATCTGGAGGTTCGGGGTGAATCAGTGCTGAGGATATCCTTTCCTTCACTCCATATCGGAGTATCCAGGTCTGAAATACCAAGTATTGTAGGCAGAATGTCTATCTGGGCAACAACCTCATGGTTTACAGCGGTAGGTATGTTTCGACCGGATATGATCAATGGTACATTGAGTATTTCCTGAAAGAGAGTATGACCGTGGCCAAAGCCGCCATGGTCGAGGAATTCTTCTCCATGATCAGCAACGATTACAAAAACAGTGTTCTGGAGTGTGCCCCTTGCTGACAGTTCAGACAGGAGACGGCCTATCTGACTGTCCGTGTAGGCAAGTTCGGCATCGTAAAGCCCCACCATGATCTGAAGCTGAATTGAGTCCATTTCAACAAGACCGAGGTTTAGATCAGACACATCGTTCCTGCGCCCCCAGGATGGATTGAAAAGACTGTCAGTTTTAGGATCAGAGAAAAGTGTATCCCATGGGGAGGGCGGAGAGTAGGGCAGGTGCGGATCTATGAAATGAATGGCCGAGAAGAGAGGTTTCGAGGAATCCCTGTGTTCGTCGTACCAATCAAGAAAAGCGTTCACCGTCTCTTCGGCGTTCCTCTCGCAAGGTTTGCCCGGAGTGCTCTGACAGTCAAAATGGTCAAAACCCTGAGCGAAACCGAAGGCCTCGCTCATGAAGACTCCGTTGAAGACAGCAGCCGTCTGGTATCCGGCACCTCGCTTTATCATCAGCGGGATAGTGGGAAGGGTTTGATCAATGCTGTAAAAAGTATCATTGTAATAGCCTGCTCCGTGAGCTCGCTGCGAGAGACCTGTCATGATAGTCACCATTGCCGGAAGAGTCCAGCTGCTCTGAGCCTGAACATTGGTGAAGAAAGTTCCGCTGAGCGCAAGGCTGTCAAGTACGGGAGTGGTCTCTCTGTGGTATCCGTATGCGGAGAGATGATCAGCACGGGCAGTATCGATAAGAATAAGGACTATGTCAGGATATCTGCTCGCGAAGGTCTCAGCATCGCTGCCGCATCCTGACAGGATGAGTACCGGGATAATGAATAGGAATAGGAGGGTGCATACCATATTATTCATTTTCATCCTTTTCCTCAAAAGCTCTTTTGTTTGTTTTGAGTGCGCATAGATGAGCACACATGGAACATACATCTTCATCGGCGGGAAGAGCTTCGCTTCTTTCTTTTCTTGCTGTCAGGGGATCCAGAGCAAGATCGTACTGTGCTTCCCAGTCAAAATTACTTCTGGCTTCCGCCATAAGATTATCCGGCTCCATCGCCCCTTTGGTTCCTCTTGCAATATCAGCGGCATGGGCAGCGATCCGGGCCGAGATAACTCCTGTTCTCACATCATCAATATCCGGAAGCCGAAGATGCTCAGCTGGAGTAACGTAACAGAGGAAATCCGCGCCATGCCATCCAGCCAGAGCGCCCCCTATTGCGGATGTTATATGATCGTATCCTGGAGCTATATCGGTGACGATAGGACCGAGAACGTAAAAAGGAGCGTTGTTACAGAGGCTTTTCTGAATTCTGATATTCTCAGCAATTTTATCCAGTTGAACATGCCCGGGACCCTCGATCATAACCTGGACTCCGGCATCAAGGGAACGCTTCTGCAATTCACCAAGGGATATCAATTCCTCGATCTGGGCCTTGTCAGATGCGTCCGCGAGGCAGCCCGGTCTGAGACCGTCTCCCAGTGAGAATGTGACATCGTACTCATGAAGTATTTCGATCAGTCGATCAAAATGTTCGTAAAGAGGGTTTTCGCTGCCTCTTTTTTCCATCCATTCCGCCAGAAGAGATCCCCCCCTTGAGACAATACCCAGTTTTCTGCCCTGGGCTTTGAGTAGCGAAAGAGCTCGCGCTGTAACGCCGCAGTGAAGTGTCAGGTAATCCACGCCCATTCTGCAGTGATCCTCAACAGCTGCGAATATCTCTTCTTTCGAGACATCGCTCACATCCTTCTCATCTCTGATTGCCTTGCCGAAAACCTGGTAGAGGGGGACAGTGCCTATTGGTACAGGACTTCTCTCCATTATTCTGCCCAGTATTGATTTCCATTGCGAGCCTGTTGAAAGATCCATGACAGTATGGGCTCCATAAGCCACAGCAACTTTCAGTTTCTCAAGTTCGGTTTCCGCAGATTCAAAATCCTCTGAGCTTCCGATATTCGCGTTGATCTTGATTGTCATGCCCCTGCCGATTGCAATGGGCTTCTGTACATCATGGGTGCTGTTGGCCGGTATTACAATTGTACCGTTCGCGAGACCTTCTATAAGCCTGTTTTCGTGAACACCCTCCAGTTCAGCTGTTCTGCTGACTATTTCAAGGGCTTTCCCGCTTTTTGCCGCTTCAATTATTGTTGTCATGCCTGCTTTTAATTCTCCCTCCGCTGGTCTTAACCAGATCAGGTTCATAGGGTATGCTCTCAGCCTTGATAACCCGGGTTATCAAGGCACCCCCTTCAAGTGTCATGTCAAGCGTCAAATGATGTATCCTGCTCGTTCTTTGACGATCCTGCGGCGTTGCGGATTCAGTTACATAGCCCTGCTATGCGCCATCACCCGCGCCTTGCAGGAACGCCAAACAACTTCGCAATCGTGCACCATCTGACACTCGAGTTAACACTACGAAACTCCAGTATCTATTCTTAAGCTTTTCCTTTCA
>JBDLJP010000181.1:0-4927 GCA_039714295.1 Candidatus Fermentibacterota bacterium | reverse complement strand
TGTTATCTCTTCCCGCATAAGGGAAGTACTGCCGTGAACTCGCATCCTCTTCAGTCTGGATCTGTGAACCAGCTCCCAGTCATCTTTGGTAAGCCGGAGAGGCGGAGGAGGGTTTACATTCAGATCAAGGGATGCAGGATCAAATCCGATTGTTGTTTCGTAAGGTCCTGTTCCGAACCCGAGCTTGTCGTAATATCCCTGATCGAAGATCCCCAGCCCTGCGATACAGGCACCTTCGGCGGCATCAAGGGCTATCAGCTCGGCGGTTAATTTCCCCGCAAGCCCTCTCCTTCTTCCAGCATAACTTGTTGTGACTCCGCATACGGCACAAAGGGCGATATCCTCTTCAAGATATCTGACATATCCCGGCGTAGAGACAACCAGGGCTTCAGCGTCCCCGTTGAGTTCGCCTATCAGGGCACGGGTGCCCTGCAGGAAGATATCCATGCCCTTTTCCTGCTCTTTATTCTCAATCCAGCCGACATCCCGCCATATCCTGTGGCAGGCACTGGTATCCTTCTCCTTATTGAATTTTCTGTGTATCATGATTTATCTATTTTCCATTCAGTAATGGATACACTAGATCAGGACTGTCTGCGCTGGCGCTTTGTTCTTTTCCGAGCGGGAAAAAGCTGGCTCCTTGAAATTTTCAGCACATTTTTCCAGAATGGACCGGTACTCTCATCGTTCAGAAGCTGTTTCGTGTAAGTGATAACGGCGATCCACAGAAGTGAAAGGAAGAAGGCCAGGGCGGTATACCTGATAACCATTCTGCCTCTCTTGGGATAGGATCTCAGAGCGGACGGAACGGCGGGCACCAGTATTTCCAATGTAGGGCTGTCCTTCACTTCCTCAAGCTTAAGGGATTCCAGCTCCTGCCTGAGCATAAGGTAGATCATTCGTCTGGTTTCGAGGTTGATCGCGATGTTTTCGTAATCCTTGAGCATCGCAGGCAAGCTGTCCATTCCGGGGAAGTAACTCAGGCTGTCCCCTGCAGCTTTACCCAGCATACTGCTTCTGAGGTACGCCACTCTTCGGGCTATCTCCGAATATGCTGTGCTGGAGGATGACATTGTACCGCTGACACCGGCAAGTTCAGCTTCCGCAAGGATCAGCTCCGCTTCAAGGGTACCCAGCAGGTCCATGGATATAGCCCCCTGCTGTTCGGGAAACAGTAATCCTGTTTCCTCACGGAACCGCTCCATTCTATCCTGAGCTGCTAGGAGCGATTCCTCAGCTGCGACGAGATACTCTTCCGCCGCCAGTCTGCTTCTTCTGGCTCTGCTGGTGACTATGGTTGAAAGCTCTTCGTTGGAGAATTTTACGATATCGTTAACAATCGCGGCTGCATTTTCCCTGCTGTCAGCTTCCATTGATACAACAATAAAGCCTTCCGGTGAAAGAAAGACGGAAGCCTTTTTCCTGAACTCCAGCAGGGCATCGTCCATTGTGGGAACTTTCATATCTGCAAGAAGGTCATATTTGAAAATAATTCTTTCACATATCGTTCTTGAGGTGACAACCTGAAATACGAGATTCATATCCAGAGCAGATGACCCAATGTTCATCAGGCTTCCAATACCGGGCATCTGATCGGACAACAGGTCACCCGCCAGACCGCTGAGACCGCCGAGACCGCCCAGGGATGTCTGCTGACTGCCGGGAACAACGGTGATCGCGGAAGCGGTCCAGTACTGCTTTCTTGTCAGTGCCCATACAGCTGAAGCAAGAGCAACTACGAAACAAAGTACTGCTATCCTGCGTAGATTCAAAGCTATTGAGCGAATCCACCTGCCGGAAAAGGAATTCTCTATGTTTTTATTCATATTATCATTCTAATTGCTGATCGCGTAAATTGTTATACCAAATGAAATTACAGATGTTATCAGGGAAACCAGAACCTCGTTTCTATTGAACCAGTTGTAATTGACATTCACAGCATCTCCCGGCATAAGATGAGCGTCTCTGATGTTTCCCTCAAAATCGGGTTCCTGACCGTTCCTCTGAACGGAAACGCCGCTGCCGGCAGTACTGATCGCACCTCCAGCCGCAACAATATAATCCCGGACAGTACTTTCGGGATTGTAAGGCACTGGGCCCGGAACCCCTACCGCCCCCCCGACTATGATCGAATCCCGCACAGAAACCAGCAGTATTGTATCGCCTGGAACGAGTTCGGTTTTTGCGAAACCCTCTTCCTGACCCCATACAGGTATCATGGTTTCATCTCTGACTATTCTGCAGTCAGGGAGACTGATATTACCCGATACTCCTCCCATTCTGGCCATAAGGGACTCGAAATCCTCCTCAGGCTGCAGTTCACGTGTCTCCAGGGCATTAGCGGAACTCAGAAGATAAACAGGATTCTCACAGACATTTATGATAATACCTGCGTTATTGGTAAGAAACGGGTCGGAAAGGTAAGCTACGCTGCCGGGATGGATATTCAGATCGATAAAGAGCATATCTCCGGAATCCGGGTACAATGTTCCGGTATGTGATCCAAAGGCTGAAATACCGCCAGCCATGAGAACCGCATCAGATACCCTGCTTAACGCTGTAAGCTGGTAAGTGCCCGGTTCGTTCACCATCCCCCCCACACTGACCCTTAACATCCTGGGTTCGATAAGGGAAAGTGTAACCCGGATTGACGGATAGCAATCGGCTGCTTTTCTCTGAAGGAAGTGCTGAGCCTCATCTATCGTAATCCCATTCACACTTACAGCTCCAATTCCGGATACCGATAGATACCCGTCTCCTCCTACAGTACACTGCGTCAGGGGGTAAACGCCTGCGCTCAGCAGAATTTGACTGGAGCCGCCTTCCACAACAACGGATACGATGTCTCCGGGCCCGAGAACGTAAGTGCTTCTGTCTGCCAGTTCAAGAACGGACCCTTCCATATTCGGAATATCCTGCGGGGAAGGCAGCGAAGGTATAGTTCCAAGAGCAACCAGTAATACTATGATCAGCATATTAAACCAGTTTCCAGTGCCTGATTGTAGTCATTATTCATTCCGTTCACTGCAATACCCTCAGTTTCTCTCTGAAATACTCGATGGTTCTACCCATACCTTGCTCGAGCCCGACACTCGGTTTCCATCCCAGTTTTTTCCCTGCCAGCGAAATATCGGGCTTCCTGACTTTAGGATCGTCCTCCGGCAGCTCCCTGTGAACTATGGAGCTTCGCGTATCAATCCGCTCCAGCACAAATTCCGCAAAATCCAGAATGGTCATTTCCTGCGGATTACCGATGTTCACAGGACCGGAAAAATCCGATTCCATTAATCTAATCAGACCATCCACTGTATCGGTAACATAACAGAAACTCCTGGTCTGGCTGCCATTTCCGAATACTGTAAGATTCCTGTTGGATAACGCCTGAGAAATAAATGCAGGCACTACGCGTCCGTCATCCGCTCTCATTCTCGGTCCGTAAGTATTGAAAATCCTTGCAACTTTTGTATTCAGACCGTGAAACCTTCTGTATGCGAAGGTTATCGCTTCTGCGAATCTTTTAGCTTCATCGTAAACACCTCTGGGACCAACCGGATTGACGTTACCCCAGTAATCCTCTGTCTGCGGGTGAATAAGAGGGTCTCCGTAGACCTCGCTTGTTGAAGCAAGAATAAATCCCGCCTCCTTGACAAGCGCCAGACCAAGAGCTTTATGGGTTCCAAGGGAACCAACCTTCAAGGTCTGTATCGGGTAAGTCAGATAGTCTATTGGGCTTGCGGGGGAAGCAAGATGAAAAATAAAATCAAGTCTATCCTGTACGAAAATGTAGTTGGTTACATCATGATGTATGAAAGAAAAATCTTTCCTGCCTGCGAGATGTGCGATATTATCTGTTGTTCCGGTCAGCAGATTATCCATTGCCAGAACCTCGTGCCCGTCCGCAAGAAGCCTTTCGCAAAGATGACTTCCTATGAAACCTGCGCCTCCGGTTACAAGAATCCTCATTCGCTGTCCCTGGAATTAGTCAGCCTGTCCTGGTACATGGACAGATAATACTCTCTGAATTCACCCGATTTCACTTTCTGCCACCAATCAGTGTGCCTGCTGTACCAGTCTATTGTCTTCCTGAGACCTATATCGAAGTTTGTTTTGGCTTTCCACCCGATATCATTCTCGATAAGACCGGCATTCAGCGCGTATCTTCTGTCATGCCCGGGGCGATCTTCAATATATTTTACAAGGCTTCTGTCGGCACCGGTGATCTCAAGTATGGAGGAAGTAACTTCCCTGTTTGTATGTTCCTGTCCCGCTCCAATATTGTAAATCATGCCCGGTCTGGATCTCTCTATAACCATGATAAGCGCCCTGCAGTTATCCTCAACGAACAGCCAGTCTCTCTTATTAAGACCGTCTCCATATAGAGGGAGAGGTTCACCGGTCATGGCATTGGTTATGAAAAGCGGGATGAGCTTCTCGGGATACTGGAAAGGACCGTAGTTATTGGAAGCTCTGGTCACGATCACCGGAACCCCGTATGTAGTCCAGTAACTCATGGCCAGCAGTTCACCTCCGGCTTTCGAAGCCGCGTAAGGACTTCTTGGGGCAAGCTGATCCGTTTCCACGGATTCTCCCTTTTCTACACTGCCGTATACTTCATCCGTTGAAATCTGCAGAAAGAGCTTCCTGTCTTCCTTTCTGAATGCTTCCAGAAGAACTCTTACTCCCTCAACATCTGTTCGGACGAATGAAGAAGCATCATCAATAGATCTGTCCACATGGGTTTCAGCTGCGAAATTAACTACGGTATCGCATCCTTCCATCGCTTTTGAGACAGCCTCTTCATCGCAGATATCTCCCTGAATGAAGGTGAATCGAGGATCGGTCTCAAGGTCTTCCAGATTCTCCCTTCTACCGGCGTAAGTCAGTTTGTCAAGGACTGTAACTTCCCAGTCAGATCTGGCTTCAAGAG
>JBDLJP010000180.1:0-4927 GCA_039714295.1 Candidatus Fermentibacterota bacterium | reverse complement strand
AGAAGGAGCTTGAGTCACAGAAGGCGGTTTACGAGAGTGAGAAGGAAAAGCTGGAGGGAACAAAGGAATCCAGCAGGAAATGCATTGAGAACAAGGAAGCCTCGCAGAAGACTCTTGCCGAATTCAAGAACAAGCTTCTGCAGATGAAAACGAACGAAGAGTACAGGGCTATGTCGGATCAGATCGAATTCGTCAAAAAGCAGATCAGTGACTTTGATATTGAGATACTTGAGAGAATGTACGAAGAGGAACAGGGTGAAAAGGATCTGGTAGAAGCAAAGAAAATATGGGAGCGGAATTCAAAGCGAGCGGAAAAGAGGCAGGATATTCTTAATGGTCAGTTGGAGGTTCTCGAAGAGAACATTGAAAAGCTGATGGAAGAACGGAACGAGATATCTTCAGGGATAGGCAAACGGCTTCTTGATAAATATGAACAGCTCCGTACGGCTGGCAGGGGACTTGTTGTAGTTGGTCTTCAGAAGGGAGCCTGCGGAGGGTGCCTTACGAATATTCCGCCACAGACCGCGGTTGAAGTCAGTCAGGGAAAAACTTTTATCTGTCCGATATGCGGGCGTTTTGTGGTCTGGAAGGATGACAGCTCCATGGCTGGAGCGTAATAACTATATTCTAGTAAGAGGGTCAGGTGAGTGGCCGCCCCGCATGGGGAGGAAAGTCCGGGCTCCACAGGGCGGGACACCGGGGAAATCCCGGTTCCGGCAACGGAGAGAACGTGCCACAGAAACGAAACCGCCCCTGATGTGTTTTCGCAGGCAGATTTCATGGAATTGACTGTTGTATTCATCCGGGGTAAGGGTGAAAAGGTGGGGTAAGAGCCTACCGGGATGCTGGTAACAGTGTTCGCACGGCAAACCTTGTCCGGTGCAAGGCCTAATAGGGAGGAAGGTCTCATTGAGACCGGGGAATTGCCCGTTCCCCTTGACCTCCGGGTTGGCCGCTAGAGGTGCCAGGTAACTGGTATCCCAGACGGATGGCCACTGCCGCCTGTATGGCGGAACAGAACCCGGCTTACAGCCTGACCCTTGCTATTTTGGAGGATTCTTGAGGAAACGATGGGCGGCAAGACCTGCACCTGATCTGAACCTGAAAGAAGCAGATAATCCCTTCGATCTTCCTGAATCGATATCTCTCCTTCTTGCCAGGCGGGGTTACTGCGGCGAGAAACTGAACAGATACCTGCATCCGGATATGGATGCCCTGACCCACCCGAAGAGTGTAGGAGGGGTTCTGCAGGCCGCGCAGCGTATCTCCTCCGCAGTGAGGAACGAAGAGAAAATCCTTATACATGGTGATTTTGATGCGGACGGAATAACCGCGACCGTTATGCTCTATCTTGGCCTGAAATCACTGGGAGCCTCCGTAAATTACTTCATCCCGGACAGGTTTGAAGACGGTTACGGTGTCAGTGAATCAGGCATCAAAGCCTGCAGCGAGGTGAATGCCAGCCTCATTATCACTGTTGATTGCGGAATTACCGCTGTTGACAGCGTCAGAATTCTCAAAGACCTGGATATAGATACTGTCATCACGGATCATCATCAGCCCGGCGACTCTCTGCCAGAAGCTGAAGCAATTGTTAATCCTGTACTGGATGCGGAGGGTCCTCACTCGAAGATGGCTGGCGTCGGTGTTGCCTGGATGGTTGCACGTGCGGTATTTGAATTGCTTGATGCCGATATGGAGTACCTGCATGAGCTGCTGCAGTTCGTTGCTGTAGGCACTGTAACGGATGTTGTAGAACTTGCAGGGGACAACAGGATACTTGTTTTCGAGGGATTGAAACAGCTGCGGGAAAATCCCCTGCCCGGTATTGCAGCCCTTGTCCGTTCCGCGTCCCTGAATGTCAGGGATATCAGTTCAACAGATCTGGCATTCTATTTAGGTCCCAGACTCAATGCGTGCGGCAGAGTGGGACATGCAGCTGATGCGGTTGAACTGCTTCTAGCGGGCAGCTCTGAAGAGGCTGGAAAACGGGTAAAAACTGTTGAGAAGCATAACAGGGCTCGCAGAAAACTGGATCGGGAGATAGAGACCGAAGTCTGCAGGCTTGCGGACAATCTTGATAACCCCCGCTGTATTGTCATGTCAGATGAGGGATGGCACCGCGGAGTGATAGGCATAGTTGCGTCAAGGCTGGTTTCCAGGTACGGCGTACCATCCGTCATGATCTCGATCGATAATGGGTTCGGCTACGGTTCTGCGCGGAGCGTTCCCGGAATTCCGATATTTTCAATCTTAAAAGAACTGCAGGCTGACCGGCGAATAATGGATAGTCTCGGAGGTCATCCGATGGCTGCGGGTTTCAGGATTCCTGAAGATAATATTCCTTTACTCAGAGATGAATTGAACTCGATTCTTGCAGGTGATGAGTGGACTGCGCATCTGGGTTCAGTTCTATACATTGACGGAAAGCTGGAGGAACAGGATTACAATGCCGATTTCATCAGGTATCTGGAGATGCTTGAGCCATTTGGCGAGGGAAACAGAAAACCGGTCTGGTTAGCGAGGGGAGCCTACCCCCAACGGTGGCGGGCAGTTGGGAAAAACATGGATCACCTCAGCTGCGATTTCAGGATCGGCTCGTCCATTTACAATGCCATAGGTTTCAGCATGCTTAACAGGCAGTCCATGTTCAACGACAGGGTCGATCTCGCCTTTACTCTCTCTCTGAATACTTACCGGGGGGATAATAGTGTACAGCTTGTTCTGAAGGATATACGCCGACATCGGAGGGTTTTCAATTGAACCTCACAGAAAAGATTGAGAATGTTTTCACGGGAGATGTTCTTACTTCAAGCATCTCTGCATATGTAACAAGACCCTCACAGGTGAAGTTCGCCGCAGCCGTGGGTTCCGCTATGGAATCAGGGGGGATTTTTCTATTTGAAGCCGGTACAGGGATAGGCAAGAGCCTTGCCTATATAATTCCAGCTATCCTCTCAGGCAGAAAAATATTTGTATCCACCGCCACCATAACTCTCCAGGATCAGCTTGCAAAAAAGGATGCGCCTGCCGTACTATCGGCACTGAATTCGGATGCCATGGTCAGTGTCCTGAAGGGAAGAAATAACTATCTGTGTCTGAGGAAATGGAGATCTGGAAGCCCCTCGCTCAAGATGGAGAGCGATTTCGAAAAATGGGTTGAATCCACTGAAGACGGTGACATTTCATCGTTTTCAGAAGAGCTGCCCTCTGCTGTATGGAGACATTTCAGATCTGATCATCTGGATTGCACAGGTTCTTCCTGTCACTTCAGGGGTGCCTGTCATTTCTTCAGTGCAAGGGTTCAGGCAAGGAAATCGGATATCCTGATTCTGAATCACCACCTGCTTATATCCGGATTGATGGCTGACGAAGTGCTTCCCGGAGCGGATGTACTCGTTATCGATGAGGCGCATCGCCTCGAGGACGCTGCAAGCTCCTGTCTGGGTCTTTCACTCAGCGAAGGTATGCTTCTGCCGATTTATGACGGAATCGCCTTCAGTGATGCAGATATGGAGAAAAAGGCTGCGCTTCTCGCACAGGCCAGGATTCTATCTGCGGCGATAGCTGACCTTACCGACGGGATAAAAGAGACATCTGTATGGGATCCTGTAGAGAATCTTGAAGGTCTTGAGGAAGTTCTGAAAAGTGCGAAGCAGCTTGCCGCCGATACTGGCAAAACGGAAGAGATGCTCCCGGTATCCCAGACAGCCTCTGCGGTGGCTATCTCGGCCGGGAGATTTATGGAGATAAGCAGAGAAGAGTACTGCTGCTTCGTTGAAACAGGGAAAAAACACACTGTCCTTAAAGCCGTACCTCTTGATATCGGACCGGATCTGATGGAAACCGTTTATTCCAGGTTCGACACCACCGTCCTTACATCTGCTACACTTACCGTTGCGGATGAATTCGATTTCTTCCGTAACAGACTGGGGGCATGGGATGCCCGTGTGAAGAGTTTCGGCAGTCCTTTCGATTACTCCTCTCAGGCGATTCTTTCGATACCGGACAGTCTTCCTCCGCATGATTCACACGAGGATCTCGCCTGGGCTGTATGGCAATGGGGCAGAAGGCTTGCAGAGGTTCTTGACGGAAGAACTCTTCTATTGTTTACTAGTTACAGAAATCTGAAGCTGGTGAAGCGAATCGCTGAGAAAGAACTTCCCTCAGATATCAGGCTTTTCACGCAGGGTGATATGTCCCGAAGCGGAATACTCAGAGACTTCAGGGAATGCAGCAGGGCTGTCATACTGGGCACATCCTCCTTCTGGGAGGGTGTTGATCTGCCGGGAAGCATGCTGCAGGCTGTCATCATTGACAGGCTCCCCTTTGCTTCTCCGGGACATCCGCTTATCAAAGCAAGAATGGATATGATCGAAAAACATGGAGGAAGCTCTTTCGGACACTATTCCCTGCCCCTTGCTGCTGTACGCTTGAAACAGGGGGTAGGCAGATTGATCAGATCACTTGATGACATGGGAGTTGTAATGATCATGGACAGGAGGATCGTAACAAAGAACTACGGAAAAGTATTCCTCAGATCAATACCGCCTTTTCGAGTAGTGTCTGAAGATCAGATCATGGATTTTGTTATGGAACACTGTTCCTCTTCGGGTGTATCATCAGTGCGTGGATAATACACAGGGAGGAAATGACAGTGGAAAAGTATTCTGAAAACCTGATGACGGAAGTGCTCTCAACTGATAAGGACAGGTGCTTGCCTGAAATAAGCTATAGTGCAATATTTGCCTTCTACTTTACTGTGTACTATTCGTAGCGATGCGTTTCAGGCATCAAATGCTTTATGGAGGATTGAATGATGAGACTAATATTTGCAACAGTATGCCTTACTCTGCTTGCCTGCGGTATCGCAGTGGCACAGGATGACGGGGAAGCAACCAGAATCGGCATAGTACCATTTGGATAC